>JBATLM010000101.1:0-4521 GCA_049289315.1 Cyclobacteriaceae bacterium | reverse complement strand
ATTGAATGCGGGTGATGAATTAATTAATGTCAATAGCCTGGACTCCGCACTGAAGTACACCACAGAAGCTGAAATTATTTTCAACAAACTTGATTCGAAGGTTGGCCAGGCTTATAGTCTGGGCAATCTTGGAATGATCTATGCGAAGTTGGGACTTGATTTGAAGGCCGAGTATCATATGAACAAAGCCATACTTATTTTGCAGGACCTGCACGAATACTATCCTATTGCTGTATACCTTACTTACATCTCCGATATCTATTTAGAAAAGGGAGAAGAAAAACTAGCACTGAACTATGCAATGTTAAGTTTGGAGTTAGCCCAAAAACACGGAATGAAAAAACAGGTAAGTGATGCTTATCTCACACTTTCCAAAATATCCGAACTTGCTGGTAAAAGTGAAGAAGCTTTTATGCATTACAAAAACCACATTACTTACAAGGACAGTGTAAACAACATCACTTTAGTGCAGCAAATGGGAGACCTCCGTACCAATTTTGAAGTTTCTAAAAAACAGATTGAAGTAGATTTGCTTAACCAACAAAAAAAAACACAGCAAATAATTGTTATTGCTGTTCTCATTGCATTGATTCTTATTTGCCTTCTCGCGTTTGGGCTTTACAGGCGATACTTATTCATTCAAAAAACCAAACTTATAATTGAAAAGGAAAAGAACCGTTCTGACGAGCTGCTCCTCAATATTCTTCCTAAAGAAACGGCCAATGAGTTGAAGCTCAACGGCAAAGTGGCGGCCAAAAAATTTGAGTCTGTTACTGTTCTTTTTTCTGACTTTAAAGCCTTCACTCAATACGCTGAACATTTGTCACCGGAGCTTTTGGTCGAGAGTGTTGACTACTATTTCTCCAGATTTGATCAGATTATGGAGAAATATGAACTGGAAAAGATTAAAACCATCGGAGATGCCTATATGTGTGCAGGGGGTTTGCCTTTCACTACCCACGACCATGCCATCAAGATGGTTCATGCAGCCATTGAGATGGCTCAATTTGTAGAAGAGGCTAAAAAAGAAAATTCAAGCAATCAATTCGAAGTTCGTATTGGTATCCACACGGGTCCTGTTGTGGCTGGTGTTGTAGGTCTAAAGAAATTCGCTTATGACATATGGGGCGATACTGTTAACATTGCAGCACGTATGGAATCTAGTTCAGAATCTGGAAGAATTAACATCTCCGAAAACACCTACCAATTGGTTAAAGAAACATTTGAGTGCGAATACAGAGGCGAGATCAAAGCCAAAAACAAAGGCTCGCTAAAGATGTTCTATGTTAAAATCAATGAAGAAAGTAGTACTTCCAAGAGCTAGGTTGTCGGAGGTGAAATTAAGAACTAAAGTCATATGCCTTCGCACCCAAAGAGTATTAAATTGCCCAATGATTTTTAATTCATTCTGCATTTGAATATTCGTATTGATGCTACGAAAGATAATTCATATCGACATGGATGCCTTCTATGCATCTGTTGAGCAGCGCGACAATCCCTTTTACGCTGGTAAGCCACTCGTTGTGGGAGGCTCGCCAAATGGCCGTGGAGGAGTAGTTGCAGCAGCAAGCTATGAAGCCCGAAAGTTTGGCATTCGTTCTGCCATGCCTTCCAAACAAGCCATAGAGCTTTGCAAAGATTTAATATTCATCAAACCCAGGTTTGATGTGTACAAAGAAGTTTCTCAGGAAATCAGAAAGATTTTTAAACGCTATACCGATATCATAGAACCTCTCTCCCTTGATGAAGCCTATTTGGATGTAACACAAGACAAACTCAATATCGGCTCTGCCATTGAAATCGCAGAACGTATTAGAAAAGAGATCAAAGACGAGCTTCATCTTACGGCATCAGCAGGAATATCAATCAATAAATTTATTGCAAAGATCGCATCAGACATTAACAAACCTGATGGCATCACTTTTATTGGTCCCTCCCGAATTGAAAAGTTTATGGAAGATTTACCCGTAGAAAAATTTTATGGCGTGGGCAAGGTGACTGCTGGCAAAATGAAAATCCTGGGACTTCACTGTGGCGCTGACTTGAAGAAATTGAGTGAAACTGAAATGACTAATCATTTTGGTAAAACGGGTAGGTTCTTTTACAAAATTGTGAGAGGTGAAGACAATCGTCCCGTTCAGCCACATCGCAAAGCCAAATCGGTAGGCGCTGAAGACACCTTCTCGCAAGATCTCACCACCTTGGATGAAATGTATGAGGAACTGGACAAGATAGGCCAGTCTGTCACCCACAGATTATCTCGTAACCAACTTAAAGGCAGAACCGTTACCATAAAAATTAAGTATCACGATTTTAAACAGATTACACGCAGTCAATCATTTGCTGAGCGTACAAATGATATCAACGAAATACTTAAGACAGCCAAATCAATGCTAGCAGTTACCGACCCGGAATCAAAAAAAATAAGGCTACTAGGTATCTCAATGAGTAACTTTGAAGAACCAGTCCCAATGAACAAAATGAATGAAGAATCAGACCAATTAAAGCTTTTTTGATTTGTGTCATCTACCCAACCATAATTACTAGAAATGAAACTAAAACTAATTGCAGTATTAATCGGAATAGTAACATCATTCTATTGTAGCGCTCAAACTGAATTACCTTATTACCAAATTCCAGACTACCCGGAAAAGTATACTGCGGAGACCGTTGCTGCACGCATGGTCGATGGACTCGGTTTCAGGTATTACTGGGCCACAGAGGGCTTGAGAGACGTAGATCTAAATTACAAACCCGGAGATGATGCAAGAACCTCAAAAGAAACACTTCAACACATATACGAGTTGACTAAAATTCTCCTCAATACGACAGAACAAAAGGCAACCGTATTTCCACTTACAGATAAAAATCTTTCTTATGATCAACTCAGAGAAAGAACCTTGCTGAATATCCAAAAAGCAAGTCAACGATTGAAGTCACCACCTAAAAGTGAATTAGCGGAGTTCAATATGGTCTTTCAGAGCGGTGATAAGAAAACAGAATATCCCTTTTGGAATCTACTGAATGGTCCCATAGCCGATGCCCTTTGGCATGTAGGTCAGGTTGTTTCCTTCAGAAGGAGTTCAGGAAACCCGATCAACAGTAAAGCTGAAGTGCTACAAGGGAGGTTATTGAATTAAGGTTTCTAGCCAATAAGATCCTACTTTTGTAATTATGCCTCTACCTATTTCTAACGGTCGTAAATTTCGATTATGGTTGTTCCTCCTTTTTGGTATTTACATTTTATCATTGGCTCTTTTTTACGCCTTTCGCAACAAGGTTATTTTTCAATCCACCCCTACTTCACACAACTATCAATTTAAATTTTCTCAGCCCTTTCAGGAATACTTTATAGAAACCAACGATGGAGTTGAACTCGATGCATTGCTCTTTAAGTCGTCTACCCCATCGAAAGGGTTAATTTTTTACACCCATGGTAATGCTGATAATTTACAAAGGTGGGGCACCTATGCCGTTGACTTTACAGCGCTAGGATATGATGTGTTGATGTATGACTATAGAGGCTATGGCAAGAGTGAAGGCAAGTCAAATCCGAATAATTTGTATAATGACAGCTTTGAGGTTTATAACTGGGCAATCCAAGAGTTCGACCCACCGAAGATAATTCTATATGGCCGATCACTGGGTTCTACAGTAGCTTCACAACTCGCCACAAAGGTGAGTTCTGATATCTTAATCCTTGAAACTCCTTTTGCGGAATTCGAAGATGTGGTCTATTGGCCCCTTCAACCAGCACTATATCTATTTCCGAATGACCTCTCACTATCCAATACACAATCTCTTGCAAAGGTCACTTCTCCTAAATTCATCTTTCACGGAACTAACGACTGGGTTGTTCCTCTTTCTTCTGCCGAGAAACTAATACCCTTATTAGATCAACCTGATAATTTTATTATCATAGAGGGTGCTGGCCATAAGAACATAAGGGATTTTGAATTATACCACACCCAGTTAAAGGAAATTTTAAAATAATCCTCATCGTATATTCAACTCATTCTTCATAAATTGATGGATATATGATCGACATACTACTTATCGTTGCTATCATTTATGTCGCCATTTGTGTGTCGTTTTATTTCTTTCAACACTTCGCGTTCTTCAGACCTGAACGCCTGGCTCACACTTTTACATTTAAGTATCCTTTTCCATTCGAGGAATTAAATTTTGATATGGAAGATGGAGGCAGAATCAATGCCATCTATTTTAAAGTACCTAATACCAGAGGTGTGGTCTTTTACCTTAAAGGCAATTCTAAAAGCATAAAAGGCTGGGGAAAATTTGCCAAAGATTTCTTAAGCAACGGATACGACTTTATCATGATCGATTATAGAGGCTTTGGAAAAAGTAGCGGGAAAAGAAGTCAGAAAAAGGTTTTTGATGATGCTCAGCATATTTACAAGTGGCTATTGCAATTTTATCCCGAAGAAAAAATTGTGCTGTATGGTCGATCCATGGGCAGTGGTATTGCTGCAAGGGTAGCCTCATGGAACAACCCAAGAA
>JBATLM010000100.1:0-18126 GCA_049289315.1 Cyclobacteriaceae bacterium | reverse complement strand
GTCAATTATAGGACGTGCTTATTGCTCGTTTGAATAGGGATTACGGAAACAGATGACAACCTGACAAAAACCAAAGAAAGTATTAACAACGGAATTCCCACCGATTTGATTTTTGAGGACTTACGTTAAGGGGGTAGAGGGTGTATTTTATAAAATTGATAACTTAGGTGCTATATGGCAAAGGTCAATCACCGTCTTCTTCATGGTAAGGTTTACCACCCAACCAAGCAAGCACTTGATAAGTATAATAACACTTTGAAGGAAAGGATGAATTTGGTTTACCTAAAGGAGGAAACAGGTGAATATATGAAGGGTGAAGGTGGTAAGTATAAGTATGTTGATGGCGATCTAAAGCTACCTGATTTTAACGATTTCATTGATGCATTAGATGAAAAATAAATCCCTGCTAAAATATTTCTTAACGTTCGTCTTGCTTCCAGTGGTTAGCGGTATTTTATCCACTATTCTATACAGCTACGTTTTTACCAAAAAGAGAGAGCCACAGTTTGTTGTTAATCCAGTTAAATCGGTTGTATTTAAGAAATCATTAATTGATGATAGAGTATTATTTGTATCGGACAAAAATGGAAATCAGATCGAAGATGATATTTTTATAGTTCAATTTTATTTTTTCAATTCTGGATTTACCCCGTTAAAGCAAGAAGATATTCTGGAAGATTTATATCTATATTTTGATGATCCTAATGTTAACATTTTGGATTACAAGATTTTGAATTCTAGTAGAAGCCTTTGCAAAATTGAACTTAATAGTATTGATTCAACACGTATTGGTATTAGCTTTAAGATTCTCGAATCCGATGACGGTTTTTCTGGACAAATAATTTATACGGGATTACCATCATCTGATTTAAAAATTGGTGGTGCAATTGAAGGTGTTCGTTCTATTGGGGATATTGATGATGCTCGTTCTAAAGTGGCATGGAATAGTGTTGTATTAATATTTTTGATTATTATACTGATTATTTCAATAAATGAGATATTCAAACGGAGATTGATTTTAGCCAAGATAGGATTTACCACACAATATTCTTTATGGATCATGGATGATGAACGAAGTTTACAGGCAAGACTTTTAGGTTTTACGTACAGGAAACTATTGATAGCCAGTATTATGTTTTTTATTATAACGTTTAGTATTTCTAGTCTAATAACAATCGGATTCATGAATAGGGTTGATAAGAAAAAAGTGGAACTTCCAACAATTCCTGATTCGCTTAAAGAGTTGAAATAATGATCCTTTTATAAACTTTAATGAAAACAATAACATTAATGCGATGAATAGATCAGGAAAGAACTTAATAGAAGAAGGTAACGGGTATTACACTTGTTACGATAGAGAAGATGGTGCATTAACAAAAATGGTACTTGATGGTCGTCTTGACGGTGATCTAGTTGATTATGAACGAAGTACGTTTGAAAGTAGAGCTGAAAGATTTTATGTATCTGATTTTGATCAAGAGTTGATGGATAATAAAAAGGTTGAGATGAAGGATGCCATTTCTAAAGACAAGACCTTACAAGCACAGTTTGACTATGAAGTAAGTTCTAATATGAATGGTATTAAACAACAGTAAAAATGTCATTTCTTGATCCGATACATGGGCAATGGTATAAAGTTTCTGACGAAGGTAAAATTGCTTTCCCGTTTGCTCTAAAAGATGCTGATGAAGTTCGTTACGATCATAATGGAGGACATCCAAGTTTGGTAACAAAGGATGGTGACCGTGTCCTTTACAAAGAAGACTATGTAATATTGGATTCCGATGATTACAATTTTCTTAACAGCCTTAAGTTGAAAAAGGAGTAGATCAATTGTACTTTTTCAAAGCATCTTAGTCGAGTCAGATTTTATAGTTTGAACGCTATCAATGGTCTTTTTCTTTTCAATAACGGGAATGATTGCAGAGTTAATGGTTTTATTATTGCCATATTCTAGAAATAGCTGAAGACCTGCTATCAGGAGTGCGACCAGTGAAACAAACAATGCAATTCTTGAACTTCGTTTTGCTTCTTTGATCTCAAGGTAATCAACGTAGTTGTAATAGGCGTTTGGTAGTAGTGAATACTCACTATTATCTTGATCTGGGACAATACTTGTTTTGTAGAAAACCATGTTATACGCTACAAGTATATGGTTAGGATTTTCACTGCTTTTGGTATGACTTGTTAGGGTAGTTTTTAGAAATAGAAAATCGTATTCGTCCATTTCAAGATCAGTCTTTATCTCATCCAATTTGAATTTCTTGTTCTTTATGGCATACTTAGTCACCCTAAGTATTAGATTTTGTTCTTCCTTCAACTCCATTTGCTGTCAAAAGTTAAAGATGATGTTTAGTGCGTTTAGAAGTAGATCACCAATTCCAATTACTATTGAAATGATGATGGCGAAGATAGTCAATTGTATTGCTAACATAGATTGCTTTTTTGCTTCATCAGCATGTTTTCTTGCTTCTTTGATTTCTAGGTAATCAACGTAATTGTAAAAGGCGTTGGGTAATAGTGAATACTTTGACTTATTGGTGTCCACTCTGGATACATCAATAGTTGGATGATCAAACCATACAAAATCAGAAATTGCAAGTATATGATTGGGGCTATCCGATCCTTGTTCATGCTTAGTCATTGTGCTTATCACAAAGCTATAGTCTTCTACTGACAGATCAAGTTCTTCCTTCATTTCACCCAATAGAAACTGCTTCTTATTTAAAGCATACTTTGTAACCCTTAATATCAAATTTTGCTCTTCCTTCAATTCCATTGACCTAAAAGGTTAGTTATATAACTGAAATATAGCAATAACCTTATTTAATTCAATTACCCCATTGCAACCACCAGACTACTTAACAAGGAAAAACTAACATCATACCTTCATCTTGAATAACCCGTCAGCTTTATCGACAGCCTTATTTTGAATTCTTCAAGGATACTGTTAAGATTCTTGACCCCAAACAGTTTGGAACTTCAACTTCCATCATCAATATTTTGTGTTGACACGTTATTGCAGGGTAGTGGTAAGATCAGGTGGTATGTTTAGTCTTGTGATTCATTGTGGCGTTCCAGTAATATTTCTCTGACTTTACATCTTGAAGGGATTTTGTTTTCTATTTTGATTATGGGGAAGATTTTCTACTTGCTACTTGTAAGGGTAGTGATTACCTGCTTGCTTTCCTTGAGATTCCTTATTCGATAGGTTATCAATGGACATTGGATACAGAATAATATTCATAGTATAGGGAGGATAGAAATAAGGATGTCTAGTTGATAGTGAGAGTATCAACTTGGTTAACTCTTTCGATTGAGTCAATTTGTTCTGTAAGAGTTTTGTTTGATATTTTTAACTCTTCTATTGTTTTTACTTGATTATTTGTATGATAGGTTAGTAAAAGCAAACCGAATGTTGCGAAGCCACCGACCACTAATGATATGTTAATTGGAATTTTCCAAAAATTTGTCTTCGGTAGGTATTGCTTTTTATAATATGCTTCTAAAGCATTATGAAAACCTGATTCTTCGCTGAACCAAATTGATTCGTGGTTGAATTCTATAATATTGTCCCTGCCAAGTGTTCTACATAAGTATTGAATCTCAAATTGGTTGAGTTTTAGCTCCGTTTTTGCTTCATCAATTGTGACTGAAAACATCTTAAGTGTGTGATCCTTTTTTGGATTTTCGTCAAGGTGTTCTTTAAGTAATAGCTTTAATAGTTTATGTATACGTTTGTCAACTGTCTGGCTGGTATGTGTCATTTTTGATTTTGCTAGAGTATTTATTAGCAATAACCTTTATGCCAATTGCTTATGAAGTTTGAAGATACCGAAACGGCAACTAAATTTCATGTGAGGTTGTAGTTGTGAAGATATATCCTTGATGATTGGATTATAAAGAAGATACTACTTAGCCTATTGAAAACAACCATCAAAAACGTCTTAAAAGCTATAAAAATGCAATTTTTGCTGCCCTGAACATAAACTCTTATACATCCTTATTATAGTTGTTAGCTATTTCAGCAGTGATAAGTGCACCACCTTTTTCTGCAGCCTCTACTACAATCAAAGCATCTGAAAGTCCGGCAATGATGCGGTTACGCGCAGGGAAATTGTGTGCATCTGGTTTGGTTCCAAAAGCATTTTCGGTTGTAAGCCCACCTTGATCCAGCATTTTTGTGGCTGTTTCTTTATGTAATGAGGGGTAGATAACATCCATTCCACTGCCCATTACACCAAGTGTAGAGAGTCCCTGATGCAATGCTTGTTTGTGAGCGTGGATGTCAATTCCATAGGCAAGCCCGCTGATGATTAATGGCTGGTGGGGCTGGAGGTCTTTCATCAATTGCTCCACCATTTCTTTCCCATAGGATGTAGCTTGCCTGGTTCCTACAATGCCCACCGTTTTTGTGGCATTCAAATTGGCATTGCCTTTTACATACAGTAGTGTAGGACTGTCATCAAATTGTTTTAGCCGTTGAGGGTAGTTGGCATCGAGATAAAACACAATTTGGGTATCCTGTTTCTCCGCTTTCTTTATTTCTTCTTCTGCCTTACGAAATGGATCTCCTGACTGTATCGCTTTAATGGTTGATTCTCCAACATTGGGGATTTTCAACAGCTTGCCTTTTGGCAATTGGAAAACATCCTCAGCAGAGCCACAATAACTAACCAATTGTCTTATCAGGAAATCTCCGATTCCCGGCACGAAATGCAAAGCAAGTAGGGCAAGCCTGTTCTGATCCATCGAAGCAATAAAATGCTATAATAGGAAAAGGAAATAAAAGGGAGAAATAGTGCTTTTTTTGGAGGCTGAAGGCGCTTAATGAAGCTTATCTTTCACTTCAGATAGGAATTGCCTGATTCTCTTTAGGGAACCGATCATTTCCATTTTGTCTTTAACTGATTGGGTGTCGTTCTTAAGCATCTCTTTGGCGCCTTGCAGGGTAAATCCCTTTTCTTTCACCAAATGATAAATGGTTCTGACACTGTTAATGTCTTCCACCGTGAACTGCCTGTTGCCCTTGCGATTCTTTTTGGGCTGTATAAGTTCGAACTCAGATTCCCAGAAGCGAATTAAGGAAGGTGCCACGTTAAATATTTCCGCTACCTCTCCAATGGAGTAGTAGAGTTTTTCAATTTCTTTTTCTTTGTAGGCCATGCGTAGCTAGTGCGCTAGACAATTGAGTTTTACTTCTGATTCAATCTATGCAAAGTAGTAATTCTTTATTGCCAGAACAATGAAGAACAATAAATTTTAATCGACATTGTATCAACATTATTTTGTGGAATAATGTACCCATCCATCATCGTCAATGGTAATAGGGGTCTCAGGAAAGTCTTCAAGGGTTAATTGTCGCATTCGCTTGATTACCCGACCCTGTATATCAATGTTTACAGGCGACATGGGGGTCTGATATATCGGTGTAATCTTTGCCTTGTAGAATGTACCCTCAGCATCTGTAAATACTTTGATAATAGGAGCCCAGCCATTTACCCCGCTAAGGTTGAACCCCCCATAGGTGCAAAAATTACCCAAACTGTAAGCGATGAATCTATTATTGTACACTTCAATGGCTCGTGTTACATGGGGCCCGTGTCCAAACACGATATCAGCTCCAGCATCAATTAATGAATGTGCAAATTTGTAGACGTCTCCCCGGTCTTCACCTACAAATAATTCGTGCTTGCGTGGCACGTGCTCATACTTACTGCCCTCGGCTCCGCCATGAAATGAAACAATCACTACATCTGCCAATGAATCTAAATGTGCGATAGTTGCTCTGGCGGCTGGGATGTCATTGATACTGGCACAACCTGTATTGGGGGCAAAGGCGGCAAAGCCATACCTCACATCGTCTTTTTCGAACAGGACATAGGGTTGAGCAATAAGACCTGCATACTTAATACCCAAGGAGTCAAGCGTTTTCATACTGCTTTTGCGGCCGGCATCTCCAAAGTCACCAGCATGGTTATTAGCCAGGCTCATAATGTCGAAGCCTGCCTCGGATAGATTCTCTGCGAAAGCAGTCGGGCTCCTGAATACGTAACATACTTTTGGATTTCTGCACCCTTTAGGAGTTCCTCCTTCATTGAGAAGGACGCCTTCAAGGTTACCCATTGTGATGTCAGCATCTTGGAGAACGTGTTTTACATTAGCCATTAAGGCTTTGGCATTGTTGGGAGGCAATCGGTCTTCGTTGGGGTAATTGGTGCCCATCATGATGTCACCAACTCCAATAAAAGTCAAAGTGTCCTTTCGTGCGATTTGCACGATGGTATCGATATGGATAGGGCCAACGTCTACCACTTCCAGATAGGCAGTGTCCAACCGAAGAACGATGGTGTCACTCATTATTTCCTTCAGGGCCTGGGTATCTAAGGCTTTTTGTTTGGCAAGTCGGGTGGAAGCGCAAGATGATAACGTAAGAATAACAATCCAGAGAAGGTAGCGCATTAAGAAAAATTAGAAAGTCTTAATCAAGAGAGGTTGTAGCAATTCCTCCGAGCTCAACCAGTTTTTCGTATTCTTTGTTGTTGAGATCGCGTTGGAAGAAATTGATGGGATTGATTTGTTCCCCTTTGAAGAGCACTTCATAATGCAAATGTGTAGCTACGGAAAGGCCAGAGTTACCCACATACCCGATTATTTGTCCGCGCTTTACATGCTCACCTTTTTTTACGATGTATTCCGTCATGTGAGCATAACGAGTTTCAAAACTAAAACCATGATCTATGTACACCACGTTTCCAAAGCTGGTAGAGAAATGTGCTTCCTCTATCACGCCATCACCTGTTGCGTAAATAGGTGATCCCTTAGGGGCAGTAAAATCCAAACCCCTGTGTGGTCTCCAATATCCAAGTATTGGATGCTGCCTCATTCCGTAAGTAGTATGGAGATAAGTGAGGTCTACATTACTTATTGGTTGTATGGCTGGTCTGGATGACCACATTCTTTCTTTATAAGCCAGTTCTTTATCTAATTGTTCAAAAGATTGAGTTTCAATGTCCAATCTGTTTTTAATCTTTTCGGCTTTATCATATCCCTTTTTGATAATTGGATATTTGATATTGGCATTCTCTTTTTCACGACCACCGACACCCGCTTCTCGTACTGACTGTGCCAAAGGTTCAAGGTCAAGGATCACACGGTAGTTGTGGTCATCTGTTTGCTCCAGAGTGGCCAGTTCTCTTGCTGCATTTTCCAATTTTTTATCCAGCACTTCCCAGTCATTCTTCAACGACTTATTTTTACTAATAAGCAACGTTTCATCTACCGAAGGATAGTTGGCGTTGAATATCAACAATGACATAACGCCTATCATAAAGGAGATACCAAGGAATCGGCCAAGTCTCCTCAAAACGATTTGACTATTAACAACTACTGGCTCGTAGCGGCAAGTTTTGGGATTGTATAAGTAGTCGACTTTGGCCATTAATCGAGGGATTGGTTAATCTTTCTACTTGCGACAAACAATCGGGCATACCCATCGCTATCCAATCCTTGCACCAGGTATTGCAACGGATCAACGTTGACTCCATTGAGCGAAACCTCGTAATGAACGTGTGGAGCGATAGAACCACCGCTCGAGCCAACTGTTCCAATTTTAAAACCTTTCAAAACTTTTTCGCCTACCCGTACATTGATATCATCCAAATGGGCGTAGCGAGTCACGTAGCCGTAGCCATGATCAATTTCAATATAGTTTCCAAAGCCAGCCAACAGATCGCTTTTCTTTACGGCAATTACCTTACCTGGGCCAGTAGCTACTACATTGGCGCCACGAGGGGAGGTGATGTCAACACCATCATGGTGATACTTGCCTTTATGAAATGGGTTGATGCGAATTCCGTAACCTGAAACCAGTTGATCTATTTCAAAATTCTCAACGGGTTGTAATACGGGTGTAGACTGAAGTTTATTCCAGTCCGACCTATCAACGCTTGCCGTCAAACGGAAGAATTTATTGCTGCGATCGGCCTTACCAGCAATAGCAACAAACTGATTAGAAAGTTTTTCAGTCCAATCCATAAAAACAGGAGAAGAAGCAGCCAGTATTTCTTCATGACCTTCCGTTTGAACAATTGCTTCTGCTTTAGGAATCTCAAATATTTTCTTGTAAAGCTCTCCATCTTTGGCGTTCAGTACGGCCAACTGTGCACTTGCAGATTGAATTCTAGTGTTTAGAATCGCTTTGTGTTTTTCTAATGATTCATTCTCCAATCGGTATTGACTTTCCAATGGAGTTTCAACTATGTAGTTTTGTAATACCAGCAATCCAACAAAAGATAACGCACCAAAAGCCAGGTAACCGAAAGTGTTGCCAACGACTTTTGAGAACGAAATTTTCTTTCGCTCGAAACTAAGTGTTTTTGGATTGTAGTAATATTTCTTGTTCGGCATATAAATCCTGTGATTCCTGCTAAATTTGCCGGTTTTAAGGCGCTAAATATAGACAAATTTTAAGCTACAAAAAGACTTAAATCTAAGCTAAGTGATTGATTCAGGCACAATAAGAAAGAAATTCCTCGATTTTTTCGAAAAAAGGGCACATTTGGTAGTCCCCTCGGCACCTTTAGTGCTAAAAAATGACCCCTCTTTGTTGTTCACAAACTCTGGAATGGTCCAGTTTAAGGACTATTTTTTGGGTAATTCAACTCCAAAAAGCAGCAGAATAACCGATACCCAGAAGTGTTTGAGGGTAAGTGGTAAGCACAATGATCTGGAGGATGTCGGTTTTGATACCTACCATCATACGATGTTTGAGATGCTGGGCAACTGGTCTTTCGGAGATTATTTTAAGAAGGAAGCGATTACCTGGGCTTGGGAATTATTGACTGAAGTGTATCAACTTCCGAAAGATCGCCTCTATGCGAGTGTGTTTGGTGGAGACAAAGAAGATAACCTTCCGGTAGATACAGAAGCACTCGATTATTGGAAACCAATAGTTGGAGAGGATAGAATTATTTACGGAACCAAGAAGGATAATTTCTGGGAGATGGGAGATACAGGCCCGTGTGGTCCCTGCTCAGAAATTCATATCGACCTAAGACCTCAGGAAGAAGTAGACAAAACGCCAGGGAAAGATTTGGTCAATATGGACCATCCTCAGGTGGTAGAAATCTGGAATCTGGTATTTATTCAGTTCAACAGATTGGCGTCTGGACAATTGGAGAACCTTCCGGACAAACATGTGGATACTGGTATGGGCTTTGAACGCTTGTGCATGGCCATTCAAGGCAAAAAGTCTAATTATGATACGGATGTATTCACTCCATTAATTGATTTTATAGCCAAAGAGGCCAAGGTGCAGTATGGGCAAGACGAAAAGAAAGACATAGCGATAAGAGTGATCGCAGACCATGTGCGAGCGGTTTCATTCGCTATTTCAGATGGCCAGCTACCTTCGAATACAGGCGCAGGGTATGTGATCAGAAGAATATTAAGAAGAGCTGTTCGTTATGCGTTTTCTTATTTGGATATTAAGGAACCCTTCTTGAGTAAACTGGTGCCGATATTGGCAGACCAACTTAAAGTCCCGTTTCCTGATTTGTATAACCAGAGAGAGTTTGTGATCAGAGTGATTATTGAAGAGGAGCAGGCCTTTTTGAGAACTTTAGATAGAGGACTGGCAAGAATAGACTCTCTTTTGGATAAGAAAAATATTCAAATTGTTTCTGGAGAAGAGGCGTTTGAATTATATGACACATTTGGGTTCCCATTTGATTTGACCCTGTTGATTTGCCATAAGGAGCGTGGGTTTTCGGTTGATGAAAAGGGATTCCTTCGTGAAATGGAGAAGCAGAAGGCCCGTTCCAAAGCTGATGCGGTGAAAGAAACCGGAGATTGGGAAACAGTAAATGATGGAGATAAACCTGAATTTGTTGGGTATGAAAATTTATCCGCTACAACAAGGCTACTGCGCTACCGAAAAGTAAAGCAAAAGAATAAAGAGCTTTATCAGCTTGTGTTTGAGCGCACACCTTTCTAT
This sequence comes from Cyclobacteriaceae bacterium, assembly GCA_049289315.1. Lineage (GTDB taxonomy): Bacteria > Bacteroidota > Bacteroidia > Cytophagales > Cyclobacteriaceae > ELB16-189. The sequence goes on along the minus strand of JBATLM010000100.1, from coordinate 8,129 downwards.
GCAGAGAGCGGAGGGCAAGTAGGGGACACCGGTTTGCTTGAATCGGATAAGGAAAAGATTAAGGTAGTGGATACCAAAAAGGAAAATGAACTGATCGTTCACTACACCGAAAAGCTTCCAGAGAAATTAGATGGCATTTTCAATTTGAAAGTGGATGCCCAAAAGCGCCAGCTTACGATGGACAATCACACTGCCACTCATTTGATGCATGCTGCATTGAGGGAAGTGTTGGGTTCACACGTGGAGCAGCGTGGTTCATTGGTCAATGAAAAGATATTGCGTTTTGACTTTTCTCATTTCGCACCCATGACTGAGGAAGAGATCAGTAAGGTAGAAGACATAGTGAACAAAAAGATTCGTGAGAATATACCATTGAATGAACAGCGCAACGTTCCTATCGAAGAAGCAAAAGGAATGGGAGCGATGGCTTTGTTTGGAGAGAAGTACGGTGACTTTGTACGCGTCATTACGTTTGATCCTAAGTATTCGGTGGAATTATGCGGAGGTACGCATGTGAGTGCAACCGGACAGATTGGTCTATTTAAAATTACCTCAGAAAGCTCTGTAGCAGCTGGTATAAGAAGGATTGAGGCAATGACAGCAGAGGGTGCTGAGCAGTATCTCAACAATGAAGTTAAGGTGCTTCAGGAGGTGAGGGCTTTGCTGAAGAACCCGAAAGACATTGCTGCAGCAACTAAGAACTTGGTTGAAGAGAAGCATAACCTGGAAAAGAAATTAGAAGAACTATTTCAGCAGCAAGCCAACCAGTTGAAGGACGGACTTGCACAGAGAAGTGAGCAAAGTAATGGGTTAACATTAATTATTGAAAAAGTTGATCTACCTAACGGAGATGCTTTAAAAAATATCGCTTATGCTTTGCGCAATCAGTTTGAAGATTTGCTCATGATATTGGCTGCAAATGTTAATGGCAAGCCACAGGTAGCTGTTATGTTGGGAACCAAAACAGAAGCGGGTAAAAAGTATCATGCAGGAGAAATGATTAAAATACTGGCCAAAGAAATTGGAGGTGGAGGTGGAGGTCAGCCTTTTTATGCTACCGCTGGGGGAAAGAACCTTAATGGATTGGATGCCGTTGTTAAAAAAGGCAGAGAAATGGTAGGGAATGGATAAAGCGACATTAGAAAAGTATCAACCTGTTATTGGGTTAGAGGTCCATGCTCAACTTCTGACCAAAAGCAAAATTTATAATTCGGATTCAGCTGCATTTGGGGGCGAGCCAAACACCCATGTTGGTGTTGTTTCGCTGGCCCATCCTGGTACGCTTCCTAAACTGAACAAACAAGTTGTGGTACAAGCCATTAAAATGGGATTGGCTTGTCATTCTGAAATATCACGTTACCAAATCTTTGACCGCAAAAACTATTTTTATCCGGACTTACCAAAAGGATATCAACTTACTCAAGATCGTACGCCCATTTGTGTTGGTGGATTTGTTAAAGTCAACACAAAAACGGAAAAGGATATTAGGGTAGTTCTGAATAGAATTCATATTGAAGAAGATGCAGGGAAGTCCATTCATTTGGAGGGAGAAGAGGATACGTTGATAGACTTGAATAGGGCAGGAGTTCCGTTGATTGAAATCGTTACTGAACCAGTGATAAAAAGTGCTGAAGAAGCTGGAGCATTTTTCTCAGAGATCAGAAAACTTGTTCGCTACCTTGAGATATGTGATGGCAACATGGAAGAAGGTTCGCTGCGTTGTGATGCCAATGTTTCAGTAATGAAAAAGGGAGCCACTCAACTTGGCAAAAAGGTAGAGGTGAAAAACATGAACTCTATTCGAAATTTACAACATGCAATTGATCATGAGATAGGCAGGCAAATAGCACTATTGGAAAGTGGAGGAGAGATAGTATCAGAAACCAGAACTTTTAATGTAGAAGCTGGCACAACCAGCGCTATGCGCACCAAAGAAGAGTTGAATGATTATCGCTACTTCCCAGATCCGGACTTAAGTCCATTAGAAGTCTCTGAGGAATGGCTTAATGAGATTAGAAGCACAATGCCTGAGCTTCCGGAGGAGTTATATCAGCGATTTGTAAAAGAGTATGCATTACCTGAATACGATGCTCAGGTGTTGACGGAGAGCAAAGAAATGGCAGATTATTACCTGGCTGTTTGTCAATTTTCAACCAATTATAAGGCAGTTTCCAACTGGATCATGGGACCCGTTAAATCTCATTTGAATGACAAAGGTATTGCCATTGAAAACTTTCCGTTAGTTCCAAAAAAATTATTCGAGTTGATTGAAATGGTTGAGAAGGGTAAGCTAAGTTTTGCCAATGCTGCTCAAAAACTGTTACCAGAGTTTTTGAAAGAGGTTGATGTGGAGGTATTAAGCCTTGCAACGCGTCTTAATTTGATCCAAGACAGTGATGCGGGATCCATTGACAAAATGGTGGAAGAGGTGCTCAACGATTTTCCTGCTAAAGTCAAAGAATATAAGAAGGGAAAGAAGGGATTAATTTCTATGTTTATGGGAGAGGTGATGAAAAAATCGAGAGGCAAAGCGGATCCCAAAATGGCCAATACATTGTTACAAAAAAAACTAAGTGAGATATGAAAAAGTGGTTAGCTATTGCTTTACTGATTGGAGTGATTTCATCATGCGAGCCGGAAAAAGGTTGGCAGGTAACACTTAGTGGAAAGGTGGGGTTTCCTCAACCTGATGGAGTAATTAAGCTGGAGAAGTTAAAGGGCATAGTGGAAGGAGAGGAGCAAGTAATTGAACTTAACAGCGATTATACTTACAACCAGAAAGTACGAATAGAAGAACCAGGGTATTACCGACTTAATTTTTACGGCACCCAAATGGTAGATATTGTAATAGACAAAAGTGATATCCAAATCAATGTGGATGGTAATGATCCTAATGGATTTGTAGAAATTATAGGATCACCGGATATAGATCTGGTAAACCGTGTGCAGGAGATAACAAGTGAAACACAGAACCATCCCAGAATGGCAGAGCTAAATGATGCATTTAATGCAGCAAGGGCAGACAATGACAGGATGCGCATGGAAGAAATACAGGAAGAGTACATGGCCTTTTACAATCATGGCATTGATAAAGTGGCAGCTTTATTAAAAGAGCAGGGCCCTTCAGTAGCAGTGATTAATTTACTTACCGCTTCTAATTTTTTAGATAGGGATAAGTATTTTGATTTGTATTTACATGTGGCTGATGAATTGAAACAAGAATGGCCTGACTATGAATTGGCAAAAGAATTCATTGCAACGGTGGATAAAATGAAAGTGCTTGCCATCGGGCAGCCAGCTCCCGAGATATCCTTACCCAATCCGGAAGGTGAAGTGGTAAGTCTTTCCTCTTTGAAAGGGAAATACGTGTTGGTAGATTTTTGGGCGAAATGGTGTGGCCCTTGCCGGCAGGAAAACCCCAACGTGGTGAGAATGTACCATAAGTATAATGATAAAGGTTTCGAAGTTTTCGGTGTATCGCTTGATCGTACCAAAGAAGACTGGCTTCAAGGCATTCAGGAGGATGGTTTGGTTTGGACCCATGTGTCTGACCTTAAATATTTTAATTCTGCTGCTGCAGAACTATACAACATCAACGCAATTCCATTTTCTGTACTGATTGACCCAGAAGGAATTATCATCGGTAAGAACCTGAGAGGAAAAGGATTGGAGAGGAAGTTGGAGGAAGTATTGGGTGATTAAAAGGAGAGGCTGACTCAAAACGTCATTCCTTAACTTTTGAGTCAGCCTCTTTTTTCAAATTGTTAAAAGGAAATACGTTCAGTCTCATATCCAATGAAAGTGAATACAATGCTGCCATTAGATTCATTCACTTTGAGCTTGTAGGTTCCATCTCTGTCGCTCACAGTCCCTTTATTTGTTCCTTCCAAAACGATGTTCATCCCGGCTGTTGGTTTTCCATCTGCATTGAGAACCTGACCAATTATGTATCGATCACCATTTTCTTCCAATAAGTGACCAGTCACTTTCATCGTCTGCTTGGTGCCTTCCGTTGGAGCCTCAAAACTAACACTTTGATTACCCAGGCTAAAGGTAACTGGGAGTACCATTCTTTGTTTTACAGCTTTCCCTCTCTGACTTGCCGGAATCCAGGCTGGCGAAAGGCTTACTACCCTTAGGGCTTCATTGTTCAGGCTTTCATCAACTCCTTGTTGCACTCGGGGGTCAGTAACAGATCCATCTTTTTCCACAACAAACTCTATAAATACCTTTCCTTCAATTCCTTTCGCTTTTGCTTCTTCAGGATATTGAATTTGAGCAGCAAGTTGTTCCTGATACTTCTGAATACCTTCTTTAGGTCTTGCAGGGTCTTCGACAATTATAAATAACTCTTCTTGATCTTTTAAATCCCAAACTGAAAGATCCCTTAAAAGCAAACCAGTAACACCCCGATCAGGGAAAGGGTAGGTATTTAAGATGGCGTGGTTGTTATACTTTTTTAGTTTTGATCTTATTTCATCATCTGACCCTTCTAAGTATGAATACTTTCCTTCGGGGCTCTTAGCTTCCCAAATTGCAATGTCAGCTTTTACTTCATCGGGATATTCAGCCACCTGAGAAATAGTACTGCCAGCAATTTCACTTACTATCTGATCCTGGCAGGCTACTGCCAAAAAGAAGAGTGGAAGTGTTGCAGCAAGTGCCATTACCTTCCAGTTTTTTATTTTAGTTCTAAGCGTTTTCATCATCGTAATTCGTTTAAGGGTAAAAGAATTAGTAAAGTGATTGGCGAGTACATATCCATTATTTTGTAGTGCCACCTTCGCCAGTAAGTGACAATACCGATCAACATCATGATCTTTCACCGAGCGCGCATCGGCTTCAAATTCGTGCAGTTGAACGAGGGATTTCTTATAAAATTTCATAATAGGATTAAACCAGAATGCAATACCTATCAATTGAATCAAGATGGTGTCGACTGAGTGAAGTCTTTGTATGTGTACTTCTTCGTGCCTTAATATTTCTTGCTTATCGTCATCATCCAATTGGTGGCTGGGATTAAAAAAGATGAAATTAAAGAACGAGAAGATGCCCTTAATCTTGTCAGATTCGGCAATGGTATACCTTTTCCAAGTGTAGTGCTGTGAGTTTTTAAATAGTGACATCAGAGATGTTATTCTTGTTAGGAATATTATAAGAAGAACTAATGCAACACCAATGTATAAATAGTAAATCCACGTCCAGCTGAAAGTAGGCTCACCACTTACTGGTGTGGTTCCCTTGCCATACACAACCACCTCTGGAAGCCAGTTAGTGGGTACAGCTTGACTTATTGTGGGAATAAAAGGTGTTGGAGTTCCAATTGAAAGCAGAGGAAAGAGGAGAGAAGCAACCAAGCTGCCAAGCAGAAAGCTTCTTTTAAAAGAGAACTGGTTTTCGTTGCGAAGGAAGACCCAATAGATGGCATAGAAAAAGATTATTCCAATGTTAGCTTCCAGGAAGTAATTCACAAATGCATTCATGGCTTCTTAGTTTTAATTTTTTCCAGCTCTTTCACGAGTTGGTCGATGTCCTGTACTTTCATGTTATTCTCCTTGGCGAAGAAGGACACCAGGTTGTTGAATGAACCATTGAAGTATCCCGTCACCATGTTGTTTAGATAGAACCGTGTGTAGTTCTCTCTTGAAATAAGGGGGTAGTATTCGTGCGTTTTACCATAGGCTGTATAGCCAATAAAGCCTTTCTTTTCCAAGATCCTTACTATTGTTGAAGCAGTATTATAGGCTGGCTTAGGGTTTGGCAATTGGTCTATTATGTCCTTTACAAATCCTTTTTCAAGGTCCCATAAAACCTGCATGATTTGATCTTCTGCTTTGGTAAGTTCTTTCATTCGATAACTATCAATTACGTTTAACAACTATGTATTACGTTGTAAAACTAAATACTTAGTTATAAAAGGCAAAAATTATTTTATGATTTATATTAAGCGTCTGTAAATCAATTGCTTGTAAAGGAGTAAGAGAGGATATTCGCGCCCATTTTCAGGGCTTCCTGGCGTTTCGCCTCAGGGTCACTATGTATTCTTCTGTCTTCCCATCCATTGCCGAGATCGCTTTCGTAGGAGTAGTAAAGAACAAGTCTGCCTTCGTAGAATAGGCCAAAACCTTGTGCTTGTTTACCATCATGTTCGTGGATTTTGGGTAGCCCATTGATAAACTCAAATTTTTGATGATAAATAGGGTGATCAAACGGTATTTCCACCAATTCCAATTCTGGAAATACCTTCTTTAATTCTATGCGAACGAATTTATCAAGTCCGTAATTGTCGTCTACGTGTAAGAAACCACCCCCGATCAAATAGTTTCTAAGGTTCAATGCTTCCTCCTGAGAGAAGACCACATTTCCATGTCCGGTCATATACACGTATGGATAGGAGTACAAATCCGGGCTTCCTACTTCAACATTATCCTCATCAGGGGAGAGGTTCATACCCAACTCTTTGTTGCAAAATTCGATTAGGTTAGGAAGAGCAGTTTTATTGGCATACCAGTCACCACCCCCATTGTATTTCAATTTGGCGATTTTTAGCTGTGCTATTGACTCTGTAGGAATCAATAACAGACTAATTATGGATAGGAACAGAGCTGTATAAAGGGCCTTCATTAGTATTATCAGTCTTGATTTAAACCTGGAGTAAAACCTGCACTCTAATGCAGTATAACGAACAAATCACCATATGCAAACAACGAAAATTTTTTGGATTTAGTTGTGGGATACTATACTACAAGGATTTCTTTAACGTTAATAAGTTGTTTAGGCAATAGGTTGAGTATTTAGGTTGTGATGGGTAGAGGGGTTGGTTAAAGCCTCCTTCACGTAAGTGGGGGAGGTTTTTTTGTAGGCACTTCTTAACTTTTTGATACAGCCTCTCAACATGCCCCTCGAAATTAAAGGCAATGGTTATATTTGCCAACCACTACAATTCATAAATAGCATGAAGCAATACCTCGCCTTAATGCAGGATATTTTAGATACAGGAGCCGAAAAAACGGATAGAACTGGTACAGGTACATTATCTGTATTTGGCAGGCAACTGCGTTTCAATCTTCAGGATGGCTTCCCACTTGTAACCACTAAAAAATTGCACTTACGTTCCATCATATACGAGCTTTTGTGGTTTCTTAATGGTGATACGAATATTAAATACCTCAACGATAACGGAGTATCTATCTGGAATGAATGGGCGGATGAAAACGGGGAGCTAGGGCCTGTGTATGGTAGCCAATGGAGAAGTTGGCCAGCTCCTAATGGAGCGTCAATTGACCAGATAACAAAAGTGCTTGATCAGATTAAGAACAAACCGGATTCAAGAAGGCACATCGTGTCTGCATGGAACCCTGCGGAGGTAGACAAAATGGCTTTACCTCCATGTCATGCCTTGTTTCAATTTTATGTAGCGGATGGAAAACTTTCCTGTCAGTTATATCAGCGCAGCGCTGATTACTTTTTGGGAGTACCATTCAATATAGCTTCCTATGCTTTGCTTACTCACATGGTAGCGCAGCAATGTGATTTAGAACCTGGAGAGTTTGTCTGGACAGGCGGGGATGTACATCTTTACACCAATCATTTGGAGCAGGCTAAAACTCAGTTGTCTCGCGATACTTTTTCGTTGCCACAACTCAAGGTGGGAAGGAAACCTGATTCTCTTTTTGAATATCAATTTGAGGATTTTGAGATTGTAAATTATCAATGCCACCCTGGTATTAAAGCTCCAATCGCTGTATAGTTATTTTTCGCTAACGGTGAAATAATAGTATTGATGGAAGAGTAGAAGTGGTGTTGTTAAAACTGATGGCATCACCTTTCCAGCGCTTCACAATCCTTACATTCAATTCCATTCATATACTGTAGGAAAGGCCCAATCTTTTCAGTATTGCTTGTATTCACTACTATTTATTACATCAGTGAGTGTTGTAGGTTATAAACGCAATATTAGCCTGAAGGGTAGACTGCTAATCTTTAACTTTGTTGTTTATGGTAAAAACATTTGGCAGTTTGGATGCTAGCCTGACTGCTGAACTAAGAGCGTACTTATTTGCAGTAATTTGATTATCGAGATGATCAACGAAAGAACCCGGTTAAATTTTTTAATTGTTGGCTATGCC
>JBATLM010000099.1:0-22719 GCA_049289315.1 Cyclobacteriaceae bacterium | reverse complement strand
GCCAATATGGTGCTTCGGTAGATCCATGGGAAAACCATTTTCATACCGGAGTTGACCATCTTTAACCATCGCTCGGCCATTCCTTTGGCTTTGCCTGGCGTGAGATCTTCCGGAGTGGCTTTGGCTGCGGGCTCTTTGATCTCTTCTACTACTTCAAAGTCGCCTTCATGATCGCGCTCAGCGAAAGGCTCCTCAAAGTGGATGGTTTCGGATTGCTCTGTCTCTTGTCTCAGTTCGTTGATGAGATCGTCTGCATTGGTGGTAGGTTCGTTACCCATTGGAAAGTTGTTTTTTGGTTTGGTCTGCAATTTGGTTGAGTGTATTAGGGGCAAACTTTTTGCCGATGGCTTCGAGGCGATCCATGTCTATGCCGAGCGTTTTGAGGTCGAGCTGGCCGGCCATGAGCTTTGTTAATGTTTTGAAATTCAATTTGTCTTTGATGGTGTGTAGATTGGCGAGTACCCATCCGATCTCGTTTTCAGCATCGACTTTAAATTGGTTGCCTTCTTTTACCTTATCGCGCATCCATTTAAGGTCAGTAACTTTTACGAGCGTATATCCTTCCTTCGCTAAGGCTTCGCCCTCCTTCGCTGAAGCTTCGGAGGACAAGTCCTTTATATGTTTTTGTATGGCTTCCCGGGCGCTCTCTGTCTTCTGATCGTTGGCATCATCCCAATAGATATCTTGGAGCTCCTGCAGGAGTGCATCGGGCACGTTATTTTTTTCGCTGCTCATGAGCGTAGGCGTTTAATGTATAGCCAGGTGATTAATGAAAGCACAACCGCAACCGCGACAAGCTCCACAACGAATACGATTTTATCCATTCGCTTTTTTGCTTCAATCTGGGAGAGCTGGGCTTGCTTTACGTCTTGCATGGCGTGTGCCATCGCTTTGTTGATCATCTTTTGCATCATAACCAATCGTTTTTAACGGTGTAGAGAATACAGTACTCTAAAGCTTCGAGCTCGTCTTTTAACTTGCTGCGGTGCTTCAGTACTTTGGCCAGGCGCTCGCGGCTTGCTTCGCTGAGTTGAGTCGTAAGTCCTGAGTCTTGAGTTTTGAGTTGGGATATCTGAGATTTTAAGTCAGAGATTTGGGCGATATCTGAAATATTCTCCTCTTCCAGTTTTTTTACTTTTGCCTGTAGCTCTTTTTCCATCCTAGCAAGGGTGTCTATTCTCAATTTTAAACCGGCATCTTCAGGAGACGATACTTTCACCGGTTGCCCCATTGCGAGCTTTACACAATACTCGATGGCCTGGTTGCGGTTGCCTCCGTTCTTTTCGAGTAGATCCGCGAGAAATTGCTGTGTGGCTTCATCGCCTTTTTGTGGGCGATAGCTGTAGGGCTTGTCGCTCTTGCGTTTTGGTGTCGGTTTTTCGTTTTCTGGTTGTTCGCTCATTGGTATTTAATTAGTTAGGATAAAGAAATGTTCCTCCGTGTATTTTATGGAAGTATACGTGGCGAATGGCTTGACCTTCTACTTCTACCCATCCATGCTTCCAATTAGGTTTGTCTTTTACATCACCTACTTTGCTCGTCACTTTCTTTCCGTTCTCAAACCAGGTGCTGGCTTCTTTTATATTTTCCACCTCTCTCATTTGCTGTTGGATTTTATAAGTTCTTTAAATCGTAATGTATCGGGCCAGGTCGAGGTCTTTCATGCGGGCGCTCTTGATTTTCCAAAGGATGCTTTCGAGCTCGCTCTCGATATAGATTTCTTTTGGATCGGTTGTTTTTATTCCTTCCTGTATGGTGTGTACTATTTCGGTGATGGTGGCGCTCATTTAGTTGCTGGTTGTTGGTTTCTGGTTGCTAGTACTGTGGTCTTCATTACTTTGGCGAGCAGCTCGCTATTGCCTGCCAGGTAGATGGTGTTATAAGCCTGACGGAGTTCGCTCTCGAGTATCTTTGCTTTAGCAGTTTCGTTTACGCTCAGTAACCTGGTACCATGGATATCCATCTCCACACGCTGCAGTAAGCCGGTGATCATCTCGTAAAACGAGTCGAGGGTTTCAAGTTCTTTGGCGGCTTCACTATTTACCTGGGCTTGCTTCGCTTTTTTGGCGAGTAGCTGTAGGTAATCCTGCGCGGCCATGTGAAAGTCTTTTAGAGGTGAGATCATACTACTTTCAGTCTTTCTTCGCCTTCGTTTCTTTTTATCATGTTGAGCATGATCTTGTCGGTAATGCCGGGATCGTACTTGGCGGCTGCGGCAAACTGATCTCCGAGAAACTTCGCCAGGCGCTCGTCACTGTCATCTACTCTAAAGAGGCCTTTGCCTTTTTCGTTGCGGTAGAATTCGATAGGGGTGTTGAGCTGGGTGAACATCTCCGCGATTTGTTTCGGTAGTACCATTTCTATTTTGTAGACGTCTTTCATCCACTCGCGAAAGGTGAGCACGACCTTTTCCTTCATCTTGTCGGGGAGATCGTTGAAGGGGATGGTTTTTAAAGTAGTGGTTGTTGGTTGTGCTTTCATATTTTTATATCGTCAAATCGGAGTAATAATTTTGGGTGTAGTTGGTTGATGCGAATCCAGAGAGAGGCATAGAAGAATTCTATCCATGACTCGATCCTGTATTTTTTATCCTCTGCCGCAAGCTCTTTGAGGTGAACGTACTTTTTTACGCTGTTCCACCATTCTATCAACAGGTTGAGATCGGTAATGTGATACACATCTAATCCTTGCCAGATGTCGTCAATTTCAAAATGATAGCAATGCTTAGAACTGATATAATGAATTGTCTCTCTCATGCTGGGTTGGCGCTAAACCAATTGGTAGTCTTTTTAATTTTTTCAAAGCGCGTAACTGCCGCGCGTGTGCTACTTGCTTTCACGAGCATCCCTTCAATTTCTCCTTGCTGGTTCCAGTATTTGATCATATAGGCTTTGTCGTCTTTCTGCTCTACATATTCCGGATCGTGTAGTAATCTCGTTTTCATAAATTCCAGCTGTAGTCAAAGAGTGATTTGGTTCGCTCGGCTTTCCAGCGAAATCCGCAATTTTTTAGCCGTTGATATTCGGACTCATACAGAATTTCGTGGTATGCCTTTTTGGAAAGCGCTCTTATTATATTCCTGATGGGCACGTCATCGCGGATTCTAAAGTATCGGGTATGATCGCGGGTGTTTAATGCAGGCCAATAGTCTTTTTGGTGGCCATAGTAATCGAGATCTTCAGCTAATGCTAGTACACGAATGTATTCTCCTTTTTTGGCGGGCTCTTTGGTCCAGGGATTTACTTGCTTGTCTTCTACTCCGTCATGCTCTTCTGTAAATCCGTCTTGTTCTTTTTCCATTTGTACCGCTGCCAGGCGCTCTACACTTGTGAGGCTAAGTCGGGCATCGTTGTATAGGTGCCCGAATCGATCAAACATGCGCATGGATTTACTATGCTGTAAAATTTCTGCAATAAGATCTATATCCCATTCATTTTTGATGTAAGAGCCCTTGTCGGTCTTCTTTCGGAAACTGTCGTTTTTGAAGTGATACTTAATACATTCGAGCACGCCTTTGGTGTAGGCTTCTACTTTCTTTGGTTCGTCTAATGCTGCAAACCACGATTCTCTGTCATCTAAATAGAACTTCTTACGTTTCCACTCTTGTCTTGTATCGTCCCAAATCTTATTGCCACGCTCGTCTGTTTCCATTATCCACGGACTGCGATTGTTGCCTTCCTCAGCCCTTTTGTGAACAAACAAGGTTTCGTAGTGGACCAGGTAGGCGCCTGTCATCTGCTTCCATGCTTCTAATATTTCGGCATGTACTTGATTGCGCGAAAACTCCGGGCGCTGCAATACGAGCGCGTGAATGTGAATATGAAGTCCGTTTTTTCCTTTGCGCGATACTTCGAAGCATTTGATACCGCCATGGATGTATTTCTTCCAAAATTTTTGATCGCGTAGCAATCTGAATTGCCGGTCCATCTCTTTGGCGTAGAATTTTTGTCCTTTGTATTCTCCGCCTGGGTGAGGTACTGTGAGTACCAGGTGCATAGGCTGAAATTTTTTCCAAACTTCCTCTTCCTGTAACCATGATTTGACCAATGATCGTAATGCCTGTGCTTTGAATTGATTGTAGACAGGATCTAAACGGTGTTTAGTAGTATTGAAAGCGAGCAGCTGAGAGGTGAGTTTGTTGTTGGGATAAGGAAACATGGTATAACAAGCCGGTGCGAGCTCGCGTAGCATGTAATAAGCTCGCGCTACCTCTGCGTATTTGTCGGCAAAGCACTCTCCGGTTTCCTTATCGGTAAAATAATCCTCAACAGCGGCTTTTCTCCTTATCTCCTGGGCTTTTCTGCGTTTATTAACTTCTTTTTTAAAGAGGATCTGGGCTTCCTTTTCGCAATACTTACGGTATTCTATTTGCTTTTCTATGGGAGTGGCCTGCCTATACTCGTGGTATTTGGCCATCATAGAGAGCTCATCTTCCAATTGCACCTTTACCGTAGATGAAATACTGGTCATTTCTGCTTCGGTAACCTTATATCGCCTACCAAATACCCTCACTTTCTGGCTTGGTACCGGAAATCCCTGATCCTCGAGCCAGTCGGCCATCTGTCGGGCCATTATCAAGGCTTCTTTACGCTTATAACTAAGCTTTCGGGCTTTTTTGTTGTTGGCTCCAAATGTTACTACCTGGTTCATTCAGTTTTTAGTTAGGACGGAAGATGTTCTTCCAAGTATCAAGTAAGGTCTCGATAGCACGTATTACGCTCATTAGCGTAATGTGTGCTATTTGACTAATTCAGTTTTGCTTCCTTCCATTGTTCCAAAGCTTTGGCCGGAGGTCCTTTTGTAGCTGCTTTTGGGCCGCTGTGAGGGCTTCCGTATTATGTTCATCGAGATATTGCTCGAGGTCTTTGCGTTTGATAATGATGGTACCGCCATCCACTTCCTGGCTGTAAGGGATCTTTCCCTGCTTGCACTTGAGCCGGAGGGCTCCGGGGTCGATACCGGTGATCTCTGCAGCTTCTTTGAGGTTGTAGGAGAGTCGATCGCCATGTTTGAGACTTTGGATCTCACTCTGCATGACTTTGAGTTGCTGCTCAAATTGGCTGAGGGCGTGTGGGATGGATTGGAGCGCTTCATCGATCGACATTTCATTACGAGTTCGTGTGATGCGATGCAATAAGTTCCTCTTCCATTAGTTTGTTGTTGTCTTCTTTGGTGAGGCTCAGCTCTACGATTTCGATCCCGGTGAGGTCGCGATCTCCTCCTTTGATCATTATGTCGATCAGTTTTTTGGATTGGCGCTGGCGCTCTTCCAGGGCGATATGAAATTGAATTTGATCGCGGGCGCTTGCTTTGGCCTTGCGCTGCAGGTCATCTATTTGTGATTGAAAGAGGGTAATGACTTCGGAGGCTTTCATATTTTTTCTACAATAAATTCAGAGGTTTCGCTATCCCAAAGGATTCTCCATTTCGTTCTTGGATTGTCATAAAGTAGCCGTTCGTTGGCTTCGGATGCTATCCGGCAAAGGTCGTCCTCGCTAAATGTTGGTGTGAGTGTCTTCCATATTACCTTGTTGAGTACATCACAATAATGCTCGGCTGTTCGCTGACCTCTCGCTATGGGAAATAACTGGCCAAAGGCGTAGCCACCTGCGAACAACCATAGACTTGATAAGAATTCAATCATAAGAATAGTCTGATAAATTGAATGGTGCTGACAGTAAAAAGTAAAACGGCAAGCCAACAGAGTAGCCCTATCGCCTTGTGAGTGCCGAGAGGTGATTGAAAAAACAGGCAGTCCATAAAAAACTGGCCGAGTGTTGGATCTTCTATTGGTAAGTCTTCTTTTTTCATTGTTGCTTTTTTTTATTAAGCTCCGGAGTTTTCATGCTCCGGAGCTGACATCTTGTTTTATGCGCCTTCATTGGATAACACCTTCATGGCTTCAAAGAGATAGTTTGTCAGACTGTTCTCAGTTTGTAACTGTAAGTCGGTGCCTTTACAGAAACTCCACACACATACCCTCGGGCGCTCTCTATCGGTTGTGTATTCCTTAATTTGTAGCGGGGGCAGGACTCGAACCTGCGACCATCGAGGTTATGGGCCTCGCATTCTACCAACTGAACTACCCCGCGATGTTGGAAAGATCCGCTACGACTTTGCTTGGTTACATTAGCGCAGGGATGTTGTTTCAATTTTTACCTGCTTTCACTCTTCGCTAAAGGAGCCTTGGATCTTTCCAATTTTGCCTAAACTATAATCACAAATGAACGTTGACCGTCTTTCCGGTCCTGTCGGAGATTATTCAAAGACCAACCACAGTCATTGAATAAGTACTCTTAGCTGCTCGCTGTTCATTCGCTTCTCAGCGGCATCGAGCATTGCAATAATTTTATTTCTTACCTCCTTGTATCGTCCTGCAGACGGTGGAAGGATGGTGATAATGTCGTTGTGTAGTTTGCAAAGCCAGCGCTGATGAACGCGTTCACTTTTGCCTTTGAGCAACTCGAGGCGCTCACGAATTTTTTCTATGGCCTGGTATTTTTTCTGGTCGCGGAAAATGATGGAGTGATCCATCATGTAGTTGAGTTGAATTAGCCAGCGGGATAGTAGTAGAATTGATTTCATAGTCCAACAAAAAGTTGAGGTTGAGTTGCCTTCGTTGGTTTATGTTCTACCAGGTTGAGCTCTGGATTTAATAAGTCGTTGCCGTTCACATCCCAGGCGCGCTCCATCCATTCTTGTGTGCCGGTGAGTTCGGTCTTCATCCATACCTGGCCTTTGATAATCACTCGCGGATTGGTAGAGTCTGTCACCTGGCCGCGTACTACTGTTTTGTGTGTGGATGTTTCGTGTAAGCCTCTTACACGTAGGCCGGAGGCGGTACGGTATTGCTTAGTTACATCTATAGTAATCTTCGCGGTGCGAGTGCGTTGTGTGATGCGTTCAAAGTCCCTGTTTCCCTGGCCTGTCATATCACAGATTTTTTTGGGGAAATCATTCTTTGTTTGATATTTTCTTTCTGGTCTAAGAATCTATCAGTGTAGAACTCAAAAAAGTTGAATTGTAAAAGATTAGAAATTATAAGAAGGCGATTTGTGTCAATTGACTTCTTATTTAAGATACAATGCAAGTTTTGCCTAGTAACATTCATTTGTTCAGCTACCCAACAGATTTTTAAACCACGAGCTATAATGCTCTCTCTGATTTTGTTGCCGATATGTAATTCCTGGTCGTACACTTTTGGCGTGGTTTTGGTTTTAAAATAAAATCCGCCCGAGACTGTTACCTCTCGGAGCGGACTTTGACCTTTCAGTTTGGAAACACAAGAAACTCTCATGAACAAGAGGAGTGAGCTGGAAGGCGGGTTCTTTAATCTCGTTTGCTCCTGCTGTCTCCTCGTTAATTTGTCTGTTTTGCTGCATGATTTCTTCCTTGTTTCCGAGGACTAAATACTCCAAAAAGGAGAATAACTCCAAATTATTCCTATAAAAAAATTAAGATTCTCCGTTTTGTTCTGATAATCAGGTTATTACGGAGGTAATTTTGTGACATGCATTGGATATTATTGAAGGTAAGAGCTGTCCGAAAACACAAAAATCTATCCCAAGAACAGTTGGCTGAGCGTATTGGGGTGGAGCAAAAAACCTATAGTAATTGGGAGAGAGGTAGGAGTGAATTGACTATTACTAACCTCGAAAGAATAGCTAAGGCGCTTGATGTGCCCGTAGAAACGTTCTGGGATCCTAAACAATTTGGGTCGAAGGAGGATTTTGGAAACCCAGATATTCAGTACGTAGCAGCTGAACCTGAGAATGTATACGAAAACCTTCCAAGAGAAAAATGCCTAGCTCTTGTTAAACAATTGCGTCAGGAAATTTTGGAGTTAAAAGACCAAAATAGGGCGCTAACTTACTCCATAAATTCCCTATCAACTAATAGATAGATTTTTCTAAATTGGGAAATCAAAAATCCTATATTATGAAAAAAGTACTGTTTCTCTTTTTGGCGGTTGTGGCGTTATCCTGTAGTGAAGATGATCCGGACATCCGCGACCAGGCTGTTGGTACCTACAATTACACCCTTAAATTTTATTACCTCGATGGTAGTACGCTTGAATATCTGGGCTCAGATTTTGACGACTCCGGCACAATGATCGTAGAAAAATCGTCTACCAGTTCACTAATTTTTAAAGAGGGAGGGACCGAACAGTTGAGGGCTGAAAAAATTGCAGCGGCATCAAATGGATTTTCTTTCGATGTGCCGTCTCAAACTTATGAAGACGATGATATCTCCGTTACCATTAGTGGCTACAATGGTATAGAGCTCGATGGAACAAAATATCATGGTGGATACTTTTCAGCAACTAAGAAAATTGAAGTCTACTTTCAATTTAAAGATAACAACAACGAAACCTTTGTAATTGAGCTTATTCTGTCAGTTGTGAAGTAAGGTTACCTTAGCCAAGGTAACTCCAAGGTAACTTATTTACGAATGATTGATAAGTGATTGATACTCAGTGAACGGAGGGAGTCCCGTCCAGACCGCAAAAGCTTTGATTTTGAAAGAAATCAAAGCTTTTTTGTTTTAAGGGCATTGGTATTAACATGTCCAATCCAATTAATCCTGCTATTTTTACGTTAACGTTAGCTACTATGGAACTGGATTTTGAAAAGCCAATCGCTGATTTAGAGGCGAAACTCGAAGACATGAAGGAATTAGCCAAGGATAGTGATAAAGATGTGCAGTCGGCCATCAGCGCACTTGAAAAGAAGATAAAGGCGCTCAAAAAAGAAACCTTCGAAAATCTCACTGGCTGGCAACGCGTTCAGTTGTCCCGCCATCCCGACAGACCCTACACACTTGACTACATCTATGAGATGACTTCTGATTTCATCGAATTGTATGGAGATAGAAGCGTAGCGGATGACAAAGCCATGATAGGTGGGCTGGGCACTATTGATGACCAAACCTTTATGATCATTGGTCAACAGAAAGGGAGAAACACAAAGCAACGGCAGTATAGAAACTTTGGGATGGCCAATCCTGAGGGATACCGCAAAGCCCTTCGGCTTATGAAAATGGCGGAGAAATTCAATAAACCAATTATTACTTTGATAGACACACCAGGAGCATTCCCAGGGTTGGAAGCAGAGGAGAGAGGCCAAGGGGAGGCGATAGCCAGAAACCTGAAAGAGATGTTTATGCTTAAGGTGCCTATTATATGCATTGTAATCGGTGAAGGCGCATCAGGTGGTGCATTAGGTATTGCTATTGGTGACAGGGTATTGATGCTAGAGAATTCATGGTACTCTGTTATCTCTCCGGAAAACTGTTCCACTATCTTATGGAGGAGCTGGGATTACAAAGAACAAGCTGCAGAGGTACTAAAGCTCACAGGTAAAGATATGCTTGCTAATAAACTGATTGATGGTATCATAGGTGAACCTTTAGGAGGTGCGCACAAAGATTTGCAATGGATGGCCAATGAAGTGAAAAGTGCGATTATGAAAAACTTCAAGGAGTTGGATAAGCTGACACCTCAGGATAGAATATCTCAAAGAATTGATAAGTTCAGCGCCATGGGAGTGGTAAAAGAGTAGCGTGACTTTTTCATATTCCTAAAACTATATAAGGTCGTTCAATACGACCTTTTGTTTTTATATTCGAGTATTATTAAATGGATAATTCGTGAATTTACATGTAATCAATACTGGTTTTTTTAAGTTGGATGGCGGAGCAATGTTTGGTGTAGTTCCTAAGTCGCTGTGGCAAAGGACTAATCCAGCAGATGAAAAGAACCTATGCAGCTGGGCCATGCGCTGTTTACTCATTGAAGACGGTAATCAATTGATTTTGATTGATAATGGAATGGGAAATAAGCAGGATGAAAAGTTTCTGAGTCATTATTATTTGCACGGAAAAGATACTTTGGAGAGCTCTTTAAATGGTGCTGGATTTTCAAATGAAGATATCACCGATATGTTTCTCACTCACCTTCATTTTGATCATTGTGGTGGGGGAGTTGTGAGGAATGGGGATGGTTTTAAGCTTGCCTTTGAAAAAGCCAACTATTGGTCGAATGAGGACCACTGGAAATGGGCTACTATCCCCAACGATCGGGAGAAAGCCAGTTTTCCGAAAGAGAATATTATTCCTATGGAGGAAAGTGGTCACCTGAAATTTATAGATCAATCTGGACCTTCGCCTTTCCAATCATTTGATATCAATTATGTATCGGGGCACACAGACAAAATGATGATTCCTAAAATTAAGTATAAGGATAAAGTGATCTGTTATATGGCAGACCTGCTTCCATCTGTGGGGCATATACCTTTACCTTACGTGATGGGTTATGACACTCGGCCTTTAATCACACTGGAAGAAAAGAAAGTATTCCTAAATGAAGCTGCTGATAAGGGTTATATACTGTTCTTGGAGCATGACCCTGAAAATGAATGTTGCACGGTAAAACATACTGAAAAAGGGGTTAGGCTAGATAAAGCCTTTTCGCTGAAAGAGATTCTATGAGGATAGGTTTGGCATTATCGGGAGGCGGAGCACGTGGAATTGCACACATAGGAGTGTTGAAAGCCCTGGATGAAATGGGTGTGAAAGTAACAGTGTTATCAGGTACTTCTGCTGGTTCACTTGTTGGTGCGCTCTATGCTTACGGCTATTCTCCTGACAATATCTTCGAAATCCTTAAACATGTTTCCATATTTCGGTCTGTAAGGCCAGCCTGGGCCTGGAGTGGTTTGCTCACCATGGATGGTTTACGGGAGTTATTGACCAACTCATTGCCGGAGAATAGCTTTGATGCGCTGAAGATTCCGCTAACTATTGCTGCCACTGAAATCAGGAAAGGGGAGGTTCAATATTTTAATGAAGGTGAACTAATCCCTGCAATTGTTGCCAGTTGCTCTGTTCCGGCAGTTTTTAATCCAGTAAATTTTAACGGTGGACTTTTTGTTGACGGTGGGCTTTGTGATAACTTACCCAGTAAGGCCATTGTAAATTCCTGCGACTTTATAATCGGTTCTCACTGTAATCCCATAAGCAACAACTTTGATGCAAAAAACCTCAAAGTAGTGGTAGAAAGAAGTTTGCTGATGGCCATCAACGGAAATACAAAACAGAGCAAGGCCATTTGCAATGTGATAATAGAACCTAAAAAGTTGGATCAGTTCAGTAGTTTTGAAATAGCTAAGGCAAAGGAAATTTTTGAAATAGGATACCAATTTACTGCTGAGAATTTCACACCGGCAGATTTTCAAGAACAAACGGCATGAGTAAAACATCTTCAAGTTTTCAGGAACTAATTGAGCAGGGAATTCCCGAAGAATTGCCAAGCCCTCACTCTTATGATCTGGCAATTAGCCATGCACCAAAGCGGAAAGATATACTCACTGTTGCAGAAAAGAAGTTGGCCATAAAAAATGCCTTGAGGTATTTTCCTGAGAGAATGCATACTGATCTGGCACCTGAATTTCATAAAGAATTAATGGAGTTGGGTAGGATATACATGTATCGCTTTATGCCTGTTTATGAAATGAAGGCGCGTTCCATCGAAGAATATCCAGCAAAGTGTAAGCAGGCTGCAGCCATTATGTTGATGATTCAAAATAACCTGGATCCTGCTGTTGCTCAACACCCTCACGAATTGATCACCTATGGTGGCAATGGAGCCGTTTTTCAAAATTGGGCTCAGTACTTATTGACCATGAAGTATTTGTCTCAAATGACGGAAGAGCAAACTTTGCACATGTACTCAGGTCACCCGATGGGACTGTTTCCATCATCCAAAGATGCACCAAGGGTTGTGGTTACCAACGGCATGATGATTCCCAACTATTCTAAGCAAGATGATTGGGAGAAATTCAACGCGCTTGGTGTTACTCAATATGGTCAGATGACAGCTGGGTCTTACATGTACATTGGTCCGCAGGGAATTGTGCATGGAACAAACATTACTATACTGAATGCGGGAAGGAAGATTTCAAAAAGCGGAGAAGGTCTGGCTGGAAAACTTTTTGTTACATCAGGATTGGGCGGTATGAGTGGAGCACAACCAAAGGCAGGAAATATTGCAGGTTGTATCACAGTAGTAGCAGAGGTAAATCCTAAGGCAGCAGAAAAGCGGCATGCACAGGGCTGGGTAGATGAAATCATGACTACCATGGCTGAGTTAATTGACCGGGTGAAGTTAGCTAAGGAACGCAAAGAGGTAGTTTCCATTGCCTATCAGGGCAACATAGTAGAGGTGTGGGAGAAATTTGACGAAGGAAATATCTTTATTGATTTGGGATCTGATCAAACCTCATTGCACAACCCGTGGGCGGGTGGTTATTACCCTGTAGGATTAACTTATGAAGAGAGCAACCAACTTATGGCGAACCAGCCGGAGGTATTCAAATCGAAAGTAAAAGAAACCTTGAAGCGTCATGCCACGGCAGTGAATAAGCATACGGCAAGAGGCACTTACTTTTTCGATTATGGAAATGCTTTCTTGCTGGAAGCATCAAGGGCTGGTGCTGAGGTAATGGCAGAAGATGGGATAACTTTTCGTTACCCATCTTATGTTCAAGATATCATGGGCCCGATGTGTTTCGATTATGGGTTTGGACCATTTCGTTGGGTGTGCACTTCAGGTAAAGACAAAGACTTAGATCAAACGGATGCAATTGCCGCTGAAATACTGGAGAAAATTAAAGAGGAAGCACCAGAAGAAATTCAATCGCAATTGATAGATAATATCAATTGGATAAAAGCAGCAAAAGCCAATAAGCTGGTTGTAGGATCCAAGGCAAGGATTTTATATGCGGATGCCGAGGGACGCATGAAGATTGCATTGGCATTTAATGAGGCCATAAGAGAGGGTAAGATCGGCCCTGTGATACTTGGACGAGATCATCATGATGTATCGGGTACCGATAGTCCATTTAGGGAGACGTCAAATATCTATGATGGCTCGCAGTTTACTGCCGACATGGCCATTCACAATGTGATAGGTGATTCTTTTAGAGGAGCGACTTGGGTTTCTATTCACAATGGTGGTGGCGTAGGATGGGGAGAAGTAATCAACGGTGGGTTTGGAATGCTTCTGGATGGAATGGAGCACGTTGATACAAGAATTAAATCGATGGTGCACTTTGATGTCAATAACGGAATTGCGAGAAGGGCTTGGGCGCAAAACAAAGGAGCAGTGAGTGCGATTACCAGAGCACAAAAATTGGAATCAGGGTTAAAAGTTACCGTAGCATATCAGGCAAGTGATGATTTGATCGACCAATTGTTCTAAAATAGTTGAATGCTGAGATTGTTTTATTTATTGCTGTTCAAAATTTTTGGTTGGAAAACACGTGGCGAGTTTCCCGCTGACTTAAAAAAGTACGTAATAGCTGTGGCACCTCACACTAGTAATTGGGATTTCCTTGTTGGTGTTGCAGGAAGACGCATTTTAAGGATAAATGGAAAAGCTAAATTCTTGGGGAAGAGTTCATTATTTAAACCTCCCTTTGGATGGGTTTTTAGATCGATGGGCGGGTACCCAGTGGATCGATCTAAAAGTCATGACATGGTAGATCAAGTGGTCTCTATTTTTGATGCACATGATGAGTTTGTGCTGGCCATAGCACCTGAAGGAACACGCAAGAAAGTAGATAAACTAAGAACAGGATTTTACTACATCGCAAAAAAGGCAAATGTGCCTATCGTGCCCGTAGGTTTTGATTTCAGGAAAAAGGAGATCATTGTGGCAGATCCAATGCATCTTACTGAGAGCTTTGAGGAGGATATGAACAACCTCTTAGGTTTTTACCGTAATGTAACTGGTAAAAATCCTGAATTAGGCATTTCGTAGCCGCATTCTGTCCGATATCGGATGCTTTACAAGCTTTTAATCCTTATTGATTATCTTTAATTACTCAATTAACTAATCCTTTGGTATATGAAAAAGATAATTGTACTCATCGTATTTGTTGCAGGTATAGCTACATCTGGCTATTCACAGTTTATCAAGCAAGGGACTGTAATTGGTGGTGGTTCCTTTGAGTTTAGGTCTCATAAGGATGGTGACTCTGACATTAAGAGATCAACACTAAGTCTTATGCCGTGGGCAGGTTATCTCGTAGTTGACAATTTTGTTGCAGGTGCTATTTTAGGTGTTTCTACACAAAAGACTAAAGGCACTACTACTTCGACATTTACTGAAATTCAGTTTGGTCCGATGGCAAGGTATTATATGGATAGCGGACTTTTTGGACATGGACAATTCACTTTTGGAAGTGGTAAGTCTAAAATTGAATCCGGAAGTATTACAACGGAAAACAAGAGCAGCTTATCCGAGGTAAGATTGGGCGTAGGCTACGCTGCCCGAATCTCTGATACAGTTTTATTTGAACCAATAGCTGGCTTTCTTTCAGAATCCAGTAAGGATAAAAGTTCAAATGTAAAAAACACTGAAAGTGGATTCTTCCTTATGGCAGGCTTTACCATATTCTTCCATTCAACCAATTAATTGTAACTTTTGATAAGTTGGCTCCGTTTTTGTCGTTAGATTTGAAACAAAATCAATTTGTATGAAAAAAATATTTATTCTTGTCTGTCTTATTTCGGCTTCGGGGCTGATAAATCAAGCTGAAGCTCAGGCTCAATTTGCTTTAGGGCTTAAAGGAGGACTTAACATCGCTAAGTTTGATATTAGCCAGGGAACGTCCAATATTGATAACCGTACTGGTTATCATGGCGGTGCTTTTGCCTTATTCAAATTCACCAAGATTGGTATTCAACCTGAGATTCTTTTCTCTAAGCAAGGGAGTGAATTCAATATTGACGCTGATCGCTACGAAGCCAATTTTGACTATATCAATATTCCCGTTCTTGTAAAACTCTATCTGGCTGCAGGTCTTAATATTCAGGTTGGACCCCAATTCGGATTTTTAACAACTTCAGAAATTAAAAGCACAATTGGAGGTATAACAACCACAGCAGATGTTAAGGATCAACTTGATAAAAAATCAGATATGTCTGTCGCAGTAGGTGCAGGATGGGACTTACCCTTTGGGCTTACATTGGATGCACGATATAACCTTGGACTTTCTGAGTTTAAATTGGACAGCGGCCCAGACCTTAAAAACAAAGTTCTCCAGATATCACTTGGGTACAAGTTCATTAAAGCTGGAAAATAGCATCAATGATTCTTTATTTAAAGCCACTCATTTAGGGTGGCTTTTTTTATTTTAAAGCAAGGAGTAATTTCGCACTTCTTTGTGGCTATGACATACCAACAAACCCTTGACTATTTATATAAAGAATTGCCCATGTTTCAGCGGGTGGGGCCTGCTGCGCTCAAGGCAGACCTTCGCAATACATTATTGTTGTGCGAAGCTCTGGATAACCCTCAGCATAAATTCAAGTCTATTCATGTCGGGGGAACTAACGGAAAGGGAAGCTCAAGTCACATGATTGCGGCAATACTTCAAAGTCAGGGCTACAAAACTGGTCTTTACACTTCACCCCACCTTAAAGAATTTACCGAACGTATTAGGCTTAATGGTGTTGAGATTTCACCATCTGAAGTAGTTGATTTTGTAGAAAGGATAAAACCGCAGATCGAAAAAATAAAACCATCATTTTTTGAAATTACTGTTGCTATGGCGTTTGACTTTTTTGCTAAGCAAGAAGTTGATTTTGCAGTTATTGAAGTGGGGTTGGGCGGGAGACTCGATTCCACCAACGTTATAGATCCATTGGTATCACTTATTACCAATATTGGATTCGATCATAAAGATCTACTTGGAGGAACTTTGGCAGCTATTGCTTCGGAGAAAGCAGGTATCATCAAACAGAATGGAAGAGCTATTGTTAGTGAACGACAATCTGAAATAGACGAAGTGTTCCTGTTAAAGGCAGCATCAGTAAACTCCTCATTAATGTTTGCTCAGGAGCGGTATAGGGTAGCAAGGTCAGCTACTGATATTGGCACTTTCATAGTGCAGCGTGAGGGTAATGCGACTATACAGCACCTGAAATCAGAACTGGTTGGAGGCTATCAGAAAAAGAATATCGCTGGAGTACTGGCTGTTGTTGATGAGTTGATAGAATTAGGGTTCAATATTTCAACTGATGCGATTGAGAAGGGAATTGCAGAAACCGTTACCCTGACTGGCTTGAAAGGACGTTGGCAACAACTCGGAGAAAAACCCTTAATCTATTGCGATACTGCCCATAATTCTGAAGGAATTTTGGAGGTACTTCAGATGATTGACACTATCCCTTATAAAAGGCTACATTTTGTTTTCGGGATGGTGAAGGATAAGGATGCTGATTCTATTCTTTCCTTACTACCTAAAAACGCGACCTACTACTTTTGTGCTGCTGAAATTCCGAGAGCTTTGGATGCTGCATCATTGGCAACCAGAGCAATAACATTTGGTTTAAAAAATATAGTGATTCCCAAAGTAGGGGATGCAATAAAAAGTGCCAAGTCATCAGCTGACCCAGATGATTTCATTTTCATTGGAGGTAGTACATTTGTGGTTGCTGAAATCGATGAACTGTAAAAATGAAAAGTAAATTAGCACGGTTTAAAACCATTTCGGAACGAGATAATGTACTGGAGCCAGGAAAGGAAGTGTACTTCAATATTAAAGGCAACTGGAATAAAATTCAGTTTAAAAATGACAATCCTATCACCATTGAGTTGGCATGCGGAAGAGGAGAGTACTCCGTAGGAATGGCAGAATTATTTCCTGATAGAAATTTCGTTGGCATTGATGTAAAAGGGGACAGGATATGGAAAGGAAGTACTTGGGCAGTAGAAAAGGAATTGGAGAATGTTGCTTTTCTCCGAGCTCAGATCCATACACTAGAAAACTTTTTTGATGAAAACGAGGTGAACGAAATTTGGCTTACTTTTCCTGATCCACGTCCAAAGACGAGAGACATTAAAAGGAGGCTAAGCAACAATAGGTTTATCAATTTGTACAAGAAGGTTTTGAAACCAGATGGACTGTTCAGGTTAAAAACAGACAATACTGATCTTTTTAATTTTACTCTTGAGGAGTTACAAGAACGAAATGACATTGAAGATTTGAAAACGACTTTTGATGTATATCAATCTGAAATGAAAGATGAGGTGCTGGGTATCAAAACTAGGTACGAGGAAATGTTTGCTAAAAAGGGAGAAACGATTAAATACTTGCGTTTTAAATTTAGTAATTGATCTCTAAAAAATGGAGATACCCTTTCTCAAAAAAGTAGCTCGACACTTCCTAGTCTACCTCTAAAGTCTCAAGAACATCCGCTAAGTGATCGTAATCCTTCTGCCCCGGTTTATCTTCTGGTGATCCTTCTAATAGGATTCCGGTAACTGGGAAAGATTCAACTTCACTTATATTTTCAATCAAATGCTGCGGGACAAGAACATTAATTGTAGAGTTGATTTGCTCTACCATCTTCCAATCAGGGTTTTTATTTTCTACCAATACTAAATAGCTGATATTATACGTTGAAAGGTTGGTCTTAATGCCTTCCCATTCGGCAATGCTTGTTTCTAGTATGATAGGGAGTTTTTCAACTTTTGTTCCTAGTCGCACGAGTTGGTCATAATTCAATTGGACATATTGAACAGACGTAGATTGGGTTACTTTTTGAAACTGCTCATCATCCATGGAGTCAGCATATTCCAAAATAAAGGCTGGGCCAGCCACCCATTCAGCAATCTCGATAAAAGTGTTAAAAGAAATTTGTCCAGTTGCGTTACCAATAGGAAACCCCAAAAGATCTACGCCCATGCCTGCGCAATACCTTGCATCGCTTAGGTTAGTAATGTTTCCTACTTTTACTTTGGTTTTCAATTGCATGGCCAAATATCAAAAAGAAAAAATAACTTTATGAATTGAAAAGCGATAAAGTGGCTCATATACCTAAATATCTTTCTTTTTTACTTTTTGTGGTTCTCTTTTGGGCGTGCTCGGAAGACCCTGAATTGATTTCACAAAAAGATACGGATTATTTCCCCATTCAGGTGGGTGCCTACTTTGTGTATGATATACAGGAGACAAAATATACTCCCATTGAGGGGCAGAAGGATTTTTTATATCAATCTAAAATTTTGGTAACTGATTCGTTTCGAAATAATGCAGGAGGCACGACTTACGTCATTAAGCGTTCCACTAAAAATGATGGGGAAAGTGAATTTGAATATCTTGATACTTGGTCAGTGCGGATAGATATCTCTCAGGTTGTGGTAAGTGAAGGTAATACTTCGTTTGTCAAACTGGCGTTCCCGTTATCTGCTGGCCGTCAATGGAATGGCAATGCCTTAAATACTTTAGGTGGAGAGGAAAGTTGTGGGGATGATTCTGCTTTTTCTTGTGATGTTTATGAGATCGGTGATATTGGGTTTCAATTTGACCTCAACGGAGATATATTGAATGAAACTATTGAAGTCATACAAAACAACAATACCGATTTGATTGTTAAGCAAGATGTAAGGAGCGAAATTTATGCAAGAAACATTGGACTTGTGTACAAGGAAAGTACAATACTTGAGTATTGCACGGTTGGGTCATGCATAGGTCAGCTGCAAATTGAGAAAGGGCGTGTACTCAAACAGACATTGAATAGCTATGGTAAAGAATAGCATTCTTTTTTTATTGATATTTTGCACGCAGGTCTCTTATGCGCAGAATGGTAGGTATGCCATTTTTTTAGCCGATAAAGAAGGGACTGCCTTTTCCATAGAAAACCCATTGGCATTTCTATCACAAAAAAGTATAGATCGAAGGGTTAAGAATACAGTAACCATTTCAGAGGAAGATTTCCCTGTTAATAGCACTTACGTTGATCAGATTAAATCATTGGGCGCTGAAATTCTATATACCTCGCGGTGGATGAATGCAGCCATTACTCAGTTGGATGATGGTGAACTTGCTGATATAGCGCTTTTACCTTTTGTTTCCTCTTATGAATACCTTGGCCCCAATGTTGAGGCTTCGGGTGGAAGAATAAGAAAAGTTAAGGATATAAAAGATTCGAATCTTGGCATTGTCAATCAAGTACAATTGAGCATGCTGGGTTTAGATGATATGCATACTGAGGACATTTATGGGCAAGGAATAACGATTGCAGTGTTTGATAGTGGGTTTCCCGGGGTTGATAAAGCGGAAGCTTTTAAGGCTTTGCTGGAAGAAGGTCGAATATCCTTTACAAAGGATGTGATTGGTAACTCTGGAAATGTTTTCCAATATGATGAGCATGGAACCGAAGTACTTTCGATCATGGCAGCCGATCAAGCAGGAAGTTTTTTAGGAGGAGTTCCTAAAGCCAATTATCAATTGTTTGTTACAGAAGATGTCTCCAGTGAATTTAGAATTGAAGAATACAATTGGCTGGTGGCAGCAGAAAAAGCGGATAGTGCAGGAGTTGATATAATTAATTCTTCGCTAGGGTATAATTTGTTTGACGATGCAAATATGGATTATTCCAAAGTCCAATTAGACGGAAATACAGCATTGGTGAGCAAAGCAGCAAGCCTTGCAATCAGTAAAGGAATCTTTGTAGTGGTAAGCGCTGGAAATGATGGCAATAGCTCATGGCAGTTGGTCAACCCGCCAGCAGATGTGGATGGAGCTTTAGCAGTTGGATCCGTTACCAGTACAGGAAACCTTAGCAGTTTTAGTTCAGTTGGGCCTACTGCCGATGGTAGAATCAAACCAGATGTAGTAGCATTAGGTTCTAGTGTTTCAGTGATCAAGTCTAATGGGAATACTGGATTCACCAGCGGCACATCTGCAGCCACCCCATTGATTACAAGCCTTGTGGCCGGACTGATGCAGACGTTTCCGGAGTTGACTGTATCTGAGCTTTATGATCTTGTAATTGCCTCAGGAAATGTGAGTAGCAATCCGACTAACCAGAAAGGGTACGGAGTACCGAATTATTCTGGAGCTAAGGTTATACAATTGGGAGAAGAGCCAGCTGTCCACACATCAGCGGTGTATCTATTTCCAAATCCGTCCTTTGATAATACGGTTAAATTAGAGATAGATGTTCCTATTGGACAATTTGCAACCGTACATATTTATAGTCTACAGGGGCAACTGATGCTTAGGTCAGAGGGTGAGATCACTTATTCTAATAACCCCATTGAGTTGGACGTATCAGACATTGGATCAGGCCTCTATATTGTCAAAGTAGAATCAGAAGGGATTTTACGAACGATCAGACTGATAAAACTATAAGTATCATAATCAATTCAAGATTCCGGAGACATTAAGGTCGCCTAGAGGTGTTATATTTGCAGTAGACTGACCCGGATGTGGTTTAATAGTTCAAATTAGCTTTATGAAACCTATAGTTGCTCCCTCAATACTTGCTGCCGATTTTGCCAACCTGGAAAGCGAGGTAAAAATGATCAATGAAAGCGCTGCAGACTGGATCCATGTGGATATCATGGATGGTGTTTTTGTGCCTAATATCTCTATGGGTATTCCAGTAGTCAAAGCAATTAAAAAGCACGCCTCCAAGCCACTTGATGTACACCTGATGATTGTAAACCCAGAGCGATATGTAGAGGCATTTCATGAGGCGGGAGCATCAGTCATTTCTGTTCATTTTGAGGCCAGCCCACATTTACATAGAACGATCCAACAGATAAAGGCATTGGGAATCAAAGCAGGTGTTGCTATTAACCCACACACTGGAGTAGACCAGTTGGAAGACATATTAGGTGATATTGATCTGGTTTGTATGATGTCTGTAAATCCCGGATTTGGAGGGCAAAAATTTATTGAGAATACCTACAAAAAAGTGGAGCGACTAAAATCTATCATTAGCCGTACTGGTGCAAAGACCCAAATAGAAATTGATGGAGGGGTAAACCTACAGAACGCAAAACCGTTAATGAACGCTGGTGCTGATGTGTTGGTGGCTGGAAATTTTGTCTTCTCTTCTTCAAATCCTAAAGAAGTGATCACACTATTGAAGGACTTAAAATAGTTCGGCAAGAAATTTGATTTAAATCACCAAAAAAGGATATGCGATCAATTTTTCTGATAGCGGTAAGTGTACTTTTTCTCAACGGTTGTGCGCGATCAGTATCACGTATTGATCCTGGTACTTCCATTGATCTCAGCGGCAGGTGGAATGATACCGATTCTCGCACGGTGGCTGAAACTATGACTAACGATCTGCTTACTAGTGTTAAGTTCAAGGAATTTGCAAAGGAGCAAGAAAAAAAGCCTACTATTATTGTTGGTTGGGTATTGAACAAAACGAGTGAACACATTGATGCAGATAATTTTATCAAAAAAATAGAACTCACAGTTTTCAATTCAGGTATTGCCGATTTAGTAGAGTCAGAATCTTTCAGGGATAAGCTTCGTGAAGAACGGGCACAGCAACAGGACTTCTCCAGTAGCGATACCGCTTCTCAGTGGGGCTTGGAAGTAGGTGCGGATCTGATGTTGTTTGGTGAAATGACTTCTGAAACAGACGTATACAACAATAAGCGTGTAGTAAATTACATTGTAACAATGTTCCTCACCGATATTGAAACCAATAAGCGCGTTTGGTACGGACAGAAAGAGATAAAGAAATTTATCAAAAATTAACTTGCTTACTTTCAATACTAAGGCGGGCCGGTTAAGAATGTCAATGCTTGTTTTGCTATTGGTGGTGCAATCCTGTGCTACTTATTATCAAACCAATTACAGTTTTAATCAATCCTTTGAGCAGGGTCATTTGGAACAGGCGCTCGAAGCCATCAATAACTCTTCCTCAAGAGACTATAGGAAGAAGGAATTTTTATACCTATCCAATAGTGGTTTACTTTTGTCGGTATTGGGACGCTATGAAGAAAGTAACGAGTATCTGGAGGAAGCTTTTCTATTCGGTGAAGATTTCAGAAAGAACTACCTGAACGAAGCCGCATCCTACCTTACCAACCCCATGATTACTTCTTATAAAGGAGAAGATCACGAGCACCTTATGGTATTGTATTACAAGGCTATGAATTTTTTAAAGATGGAAAAGCATGAGGAAGCTTTGATCGAATGTCGCAGGCTTAATATCAGGTTACAGCAGCTGAGTGATAGGTACGATTCGGATAAAAAATATAAAAGAGATGCCTTTGTCCATTTGCTTATGGGTATCATTTATGAGGCCGACAGTGACTACAACAACGCTTTTATTGCTTATCGGAATGCGCATGAAATTTACGAAAATGATTACACTAACTTATTTGAAATGAATGCACCACCACAGCTTCGAGAGGATTTGTTGCGCACCTCTCAGTTAAGTGGATTACATTCCGAACATGAATTCTATAAAAATAAATTTGAAAGGCAAGACTACGATTATAAACCCTCAGCTGGAGGAGATTTAATTTTCTTCTGGCATAATGGATTGAGCCCCATTAAATCAGAATGGAGTATCAATTTTGTTATCCACAGAAAGGACAATTGGGTGACTTTCGTGAACGATGATTTCAATTTTAGTTTTCCCTTTAATTTGTCAGATCACAATGAAAAAGACAAAGATGGACTTGCTAATCTGGAAGTTTTCAGGGTAGCATTTCCAAAGTATGTGGAACGTCCGGTTTTTTATAATCAGGGCACTATTAGCAGTGGTGGAAAAACCATTTCGCTCGAACCTATTGAAGACATTAACAAAATAGCGACACAGGTATTGCAACAACGCATGGCGCTTGAGTTCAGTAAGGCTTTGGTAAGGGCTGCATTGAAGAAAGTGACAGAA
>JBATLM010000098.1:0-9305 GCA_049289315.1 Cyclobacteriaceae bacterium | reverse complement strand
CCTTCATCCTTAGCAACCGCTGCCATAGTGGCAAAAAATGCACAGGCCGATACCGCATCCTTATCCCTTACAAAATCTCCCACCATGTAACCATAACTTTCTTCACCCGCTGCAATAAATGATTTTTTGCCTTCAAGATCTTGGATAAGATTTGCGATGTACTTAAATCCAGTCAGTGTATTGTAGCATTCCACGTTAAACTCTTCTGCCATTGCATCTACTAACTCGGTGGTCACAATGGTTTTAGCAATATATTGGTTTTTAGAGTCTTTGAGATTTCTCAAAATGAACCAAATCATCACGCTGAATGCCTGATTTCCGTTAAGCAGAAAAAAATCACCGTCACTGTTCTTTATTCCAATGCCCACTCGGTCCGCATCAGGGTCTGTAGCCATTACCAATTCCGCATTTTTTTCTTTGGCCAGGGCCAGTGCCAGCTTCATGGCAGAGTGCTCTTCAGGATTGGGCGATTCCACAGTGGGAAAGTTACCATCCGGTTGTACTTGCTCCTCAACAAGAAAACAATTCTCAAACCCAAGCAGTTGGAGACATTCAGGCACCATCGTATTACCAGTCCCGTGTATTCCTGAGAAGACGATAGGTATGTTTTTTTGTTTGTGAATGATTTCCTGTGATGGGATTATTTTTTTTACCTCATTGTAGTAAGCTTCTTCAACTTCTTTGCCAATCAATTCAATGTTTGATTCGTTTCCATCGAAATGTATTTGATCGAATCCCGTAATGGCGTTCACTTCTTCAATTACATTTTTGTCATGAGGCGGAACTAACTGTGCGCCATCGGTCCAGTAGGCTTTATAACCATTGTACTCTTTAGGATTGTGAGAAGCGGTAATCACTACTCCAGATTGACATTGTAAATGACGAATGGCAAATGAAAGCAGAGGAGTAGGGCGTAATTCTGGAAAAAGGTAAACATGAATGCCGTTGGCGGCAAAGACGTTGGCCGTAATCTGAGCGAGTGCTTTACTATTATTACGAGAATCAAAAGCAACAGCTACTTTGATGGATTGTTTAGGAAATGATTTATTAAGGTAATTGGCCAACCCCTGAGTTGCTCCACCAATGGTGTATTGATTAACACAATTGGAGCCAATGCCCATTACTCCCCTCAGTCCACCAGTGCCAAACTCCAGGTTTTTATAAAAGGAGTCAATTAAAACTTTTGTATCGGATGCATCCAGCATCTTTCTGATCTCTCCTTTGGCTTCTTCATCGATAGAACCCTCCTTAAGCCATTTTTCAGCCGTCAATTTTGCATTTTCCCGTAAACTCATAGCATCAAAAATAATGAAACCATAGATACATTTCTTTCAATCTGCCCAACTATGGGGAGCTTTATCCGTCTACTGGTAAAATTTAATAATCAATTGATGAAAAAGTACTTATTGACAATTCTTGCAACTGGCCTTTCTTTAACTATGTGGGCGCAGGAGTACAAAATTATAACCACAGTAGAATCAATTGTTCCTTTGGGTATGGGCCGTTCCAGAATGATGGATCCTCAGGAGCAGGCCAGCTATAAAGAATTGACTACAGAGAGAACCGATGGCAAGAAAAGTGAAATGAGTGACGTAAAGAGAGGTGATGTAAAGATTGATAATTTTGAAGAGACCAAATTACTTAACTTTTACAGTGCTGTTGGAATCAACTTTCAAAACATTGCCTCTAATGACGCAGTCGTATCTTCAAAGCTTAACGCGATGTCCACAGAAGGATGGACACTGGTATTTGTAACGAGTGGTGTGGAAAGCGATGCCGGAAAACAAGACGGTGAAGGAATCTATATCACCCGCTATATATTTAAGCGATAGCACCTGCTAGAAGATATTGCCCGGTAACCCAGTGTCATGCAAAGTCTGTTTGACGAATTTTTATATTAGTTGACAGTTGACAAATATGAATAGTTATATCATTAAGCCAGACTGTACTTTGTCAATTGAAATATTGTCAATTGTCAATTTGTCAAATGAATAAACTCTGAATTAGTTTTTCGGAATAGACATTTAACGATTAACATAGCGCTATAGGTTACCGCGCAGTTCTTGTTCTCTTTCAATTGATTCAAACAAGGCTTTGAAGTTTCCTTTCCCAAACGACTTCGCTCCATTGCGTTCAATGATTTCAAAGAACAATGTAGGTCTGTCTTGAACAGGCTTGGTGAAAATTTGCAACAAGTAGCCTTCCTCATCCCTGTCGATCAGAATATTTTGGGCTTTTAATTCTTGTAGGTCTTCATTGATTTTCCCCACACGGTCCAATACATCTTCATAATACGAGTCAGGCACATATAAAAATTCAACGCCTCTTTTTCTTAATTCAGCTACGGTGTGAATAATGTCATCTGTGGCAATGGCGATGTGTTGCACACCGGCAGTGTGGTAAAAATCTAAATATTCCTCTATTTGAGATTTCTTTTTTCCCTTCGCAGGTTCATTGATAGGAAA
The DNA here is from genome assembly GCA_049289315.1 of Cyclobacteriaceae bacterium. GTDB lineage: Bacteria > Bacteroidota > Bacteroidia > Cytophagales > Cyclobacteriaceae > ELB16-189. Next base: position 6,840 of record JBATLM010000098.1, on the reverse strand, counting down.
TTTGATGTATCCATTACCATTGGAAACCACCTTCGACATCAGTGCACTGTATTCGGTGGAAATATCCTTATCATCAAAGGTGATGAGTAATTTGAATCCCATGACATCTTCATAGAATTTCACCCATTTGTTCATGTCACCCAATTCTACATTGCCAACACAATGATCAATATACTTTAAGCCTACGGACTCAGTTTTAAACGTGCTTTTTACAGCTTTAAACCCTGGTAAGAAAGGCCCCTTATAGTTTTTTCGTTCTACAAATGTGTGAATCGTCTCTCCATAGGTTTTTATCGAAGCGACTACTACTTCACCAAATTCATCTTTTATCGTTTGTGGAGGGATTGCGGATTCAGCTCCGCGCACCGTAGTTTCATTGTATGATTGAGTGGCGTCATCCACCCACAGGGCGAGTACTTTCACTCCATCGCCATGTTTTTTTACATGTTCAGTAATTTCAGAATCTGGCGTCAGTGAAGATGTAAGTACAAGTCTTATTTTATCTTGTTTGAGCACATAGGAAGCTTTCCCCTTTACACCAGTTTCTGGTCCGGCATAGGCTAGCAATTCGTAGCCAAAGCAATGCTGATAAAACAACGCTGATTGTTTTGCGTTTCCTACATAAAACTCTACATAGTCGGTGCCATTGATAGGCAAGAAATCTTGTTCCATAACTTACACGTTTATTGATGCTAAATTACGCATAATCTGTGTTTTGTTTTTAATTTGCTGTTCATTTCTAAACTGAAAAGAGCAGATGAAAATTGCAACCTTAGATAAAGCCCTTCAGGAAATAATTGGAAAACGAAATTTACTTCAGAAGCTTGACTACAACAATCCTAAGTACGATGACCTGGAGGAGGAACTGCATGGCCTCGAGGACGATTTTCATGAAAAATTTGGTAGTTATCTTGAAGGTATTTTGAAGCAGGTGCATGATCAGCATTGCCCCGACATGGATGTACTTCACCCAGTAGCTTATATTGCAAAAGCGTACACAGTAAGTTCTAACAACGAATTCCATGTGGATTCTTCGGATGGTGTATACGTGGAGATGGAAAAATATCCTGGTAAAGAAACCAAACTGGCACTTGCACCAAACCCATTAAGGGTAATTTTGAACATAGGGGAGGAGAAGCAGGAGGTTATTTGGTCTGCTGAATAATTACCTATACCCTAGTTTTTCCCTTACCCGATTGAGCACCTCCAGTGCTACTAATTTAGCTTTGGCTTCACCTTGCTCAAGCTTCTTTTCTAATTCTTCAGGATTGCTCATGTAGAAATTGAAAACCTCACGTTCTTTTTTAAACTTTTCAATGATAAGTTCAAATAATGCCTGCTTGGCGTGGCCATAACCAAAATTTCCGGCTAAATATTTTTGGCGCAGCGCTTCAGTTTGCTCAGGGGTGCCCAATAATTTATACAATGCAAAAACATTGTCTGTATCGGGATCTTTTGGTTCTTCTAAGGGTGTACTGTCCGTAACGATGGACAGTATTTGTTTCTTGAGTTGTTTGTCAGGCAAGAAAATATCAATGATGTTGCCATAGGATTTGCTCATTTTTTGACCATCTGTTCCAGGGATAGTCATGAGTTGTTGGTCAATCTTTGCTTCGGGCAGTACAAATGTTTCTCCGTATTGTGCGTTAAATGAAGCAGCGATATCACGAGCAATTTCCAAATGCTGTTGCTGATCTTTGCCAACGGGCACAAAATCTGCATCATACATGATGATGTCTGAGGTCATCAATACAGGATAGATGAATAATCCTGCGTTAACATCCGAAAGGCGGTCAGCTTTATCCTTAAAAGAATGCGAATTGGCCAGCATAGGGTAGGGTGTGAAGCAGCTGAGGTACCAGGTAAGTTCGCACACTTCAGGAATCCTGGACTGTCTGTAAAAACAATTCTTGTCTACATCAAATCCAAATGCAAGCCATGCAGCAGCTACAGCTCGCACATTTTCAACCCTTTCTTCAGCATTTTTAATGGTGGTAAGGGAGTGCAGGTCAGCAATAAAGATGAAAGAATTGTTTCCTTCTTTTTTTGAAAGCGCAATAGCAGGTTGGATAGCCCCCAATATATTTCCAAGATGGGGCTTGCCACTACTTTGTATGCCTGTTAAAATTCTTGCCATAATCCTGCAAATAAAAGCAAGCTATAAGAATAAATACACCGATTCGCGTATTTAAACCCAAATTATGTATTAGAAAATTTAAAGTAGGTTCATAGAGTGACGAACCCTGCCGTTACCATCAGGATTGTTAAGGGTAAATCATGAGGCTGTCTCAAAAGTAAGAAGAGAAGCGCTTTTCTGAGTGATAGCGAAGAATCCTTCCCTATTTAGACCTTAAATAATGGATGTTTCTCCGCCAACTGGCGGATCAACAAAACTGAACACTTTTGAGATGGCCTTATGATTTCGGTTAAATTGAACTTAATCGCTGGGCGATTTTACGAGCGGCAGTGCCGTCACCATAAAGTTCGATGGATGAATTTAATTTTTGGCCCTTCACCTTATCATAGGTAGCGATAATTTTTTCTTTGTGAGCGCCTACAATTGAGTTTGCTCCCGCATTGACCAATTCAACCCATTCTGTTTGGTCACGCAGGGTAATGCAGTATTTAGAAAAGAAGTAGGCTTCCTTCTGAAGCCCTCCGCTATCGGTAAGCACGAGATCACAACCCTCCAATAACGCCAACATATCAAAATACCCCACGGGTTCAATAGGGGTGAAATCCAACTGGATGTTATTTTTTTGGAGGATAGCTTTCGTACGGGGGTGAAGTGGCAATATTACCTTCGAGCTTTTGTGGATATGATTCAAGGATTCACAAATGGCATTTAGCCGATTGATATCATCAGTGTTTTCGGCACGATGAATAGTAGCCAGCGTAAAAGGTTGTTTGTCTACCTCTAGTAAACTAAGGATAGTTGATTTTTGTGATACCTTTTGTTTGTAAAAAAGTACAGCATCGTACATCACGTCTCCAGGTTGTGAGATTTTACACCCGAAAGAATCAAAGCCTTCTTTCTTTAGGTTCTCAACTGCAGTGTTGGTAGGGCAAAATAAATAACTGCTAATGCGGTCTGTGAGAATACGGTTAATTTCCTCTGGCATTTTCATTTCAAAACTTCTCAGACCTGCTTCTACATGGGCCACAGGGATATGGAGTTTAGCAGCTGCTAATGCACCAGCCAATGTGGAATTGGTATCTCCATAAACCAACACGCAATCTGGTTTTTCCTGTAGTAATACGCTTTCTACCTCCTCTAGCATACGTCCCGTCATGGCACCATGATTGAGGCCACTGATTTCAAGGTTGTAATCAGGGCGAGGGATATCCATTTCACTAAAGAAAACTTCCGACATGTTGCGATCGAAATGCTGACCGGTGTGAATGATCACTTCAGTGGCACCCGTTTCTTTTAACGCACGCGAAACAGTAGCAGCTTTAATAAATTGAGGACGGGCACCGAGTACAGTAACAATTTTCATGGATTATTTAGCGCTTATAATGGCACTGTGCTTACGTGGTTCAGCAAAAACAACCACAGAGTACACTGAGAAAAATACGCAAAATATACAAGGCTATCTCTCTGTGTTCTTTGTGAAGCCTCCGTGTACTTTGTGGTTTACTTATTAAACAAATGCAGGTATCCCTGTAATCTCCTGTCCTAATATCAACAAGTGTATATCGTGTGTTCCTTCATAAGTAACTACAGATTCCAAATTCATCATATGGCGCATCATTGGATATTCTCCCGTGATACCCATACCACCGTGTATCTGTCTCGCTTCTCTAGCAATTTTAAGTGCCATCTCCACACTATTTCTTTTGGCCATTGAAATCTGCGGAGTGGTAGCCTTGCCTTCATTCATAAGGACTCCAAGTCTCCAGTTCAGTAATTGGGCTTTGGTAATCTCTGTGAGCATCTCAGCAAGTTTCTTTTGCATTAATTGAAATGAGCCAATAGGCTTGCCAAACTGAATTCTTTCCAATGAATATCTCCTTGCTGAATCATAGCAATCCATCGCTGCACCAATAGCACCCCAGGCAATACCAAATCTGGCAGAGTCAAGGCACATCATTGGGGCGCCCAAACCACTTTTACCGGGTAACAGGTTTTCTTTCGGAACCTTCACATTATTAAAAACCAATTCACCAGTTGTGCTGGCTCTCAACGACCATTTGCCATGAGTTTCTGGAGTAGAAAATCCCTCCATTCCTCGCTCTACGACCAATCCATGAATTCTTCCTTCTTCATTCTTTGCCCACACTACCGCAACATCTGCTTTGGGTGAATTGGAAATCCACATCTTAGCACCATTAAGCAGGTAGTGATCGCCCATGTCTTTAAAGTGGGTGACCATGCCACTCGGATTAGAACCATGATCGGGTTCGGTCAGTCCAAAACAACCCAACCATTCGCCCGAAGCCAATTTGGGCAGGTATTTTTTGCGCTGCTCCTCATTTCCGAACTTGTAAATAGGATACATCACTAATGATCCTTGTACAGAAGCGGTTGATCTCATTCCCGAATCTCCACGCTCAATCTCCTGCATGATTAATCCATAAGATATATAATCCAGTCCACCTCCGCCATATTGTTCCGGGATGGTAGGACCAAAAGCGCCTATATCACCGAATTTTTTAACGATTTCATACGGGAAGTGAGCTCGTTCTGCCCAATCTTCTATGTAGGGAGATATTTCCTTTTTTACAAAATCTCTGATGGAACTACGGATAAGCTTTTGCTCTTCCGTTAGCAATCCATCCAATTGATAGAAATCAGGATGTTCGAACAAATCCTGTTTCATGGATTTTTTGGCTTTAGATTCCTGTGTTGATGCAGATGCTGACATAGGTATTTATTTTGTTCTGGTTGCACTTATGACTTAACTCATTAGCTGCAACCATTTAAATTTTTAACTTTCCATCAAATTTAATCAAGTATTAAGAATTCCATGGATAAATCTTCTCTTGACCCTAAAGTCGTAGAATTAATAAAAAAACTGGAGCAAAAGTATGCCGTGATGGGGCAGGATCTTACGTCCTACCTTGACGGGCTTTTACATTCTGACTATCTCACCTATTGGGAATATATCCATTTGGATACCTTGCTAAGTCTCCAAAATCCGAAGACCCACTTTCCGGACGAAAAGATATTCATACTTTATCATCAAATAACGGAATTATACTTCCGATTGATTCTGCTTGAGATTGAACAGGCTTCTTTCGATAGTAATCCAACGGAAAAAATGTTCATCACAAGATTGGATCGAATCATCCGCTACTTCAGGCACCTTGAAGATTCTTTCATGATCATGATTGATGGAATGGAAAAGGAACAATTCCTTAATTTCCGAATGGCATTACTTCCAGCCAGTGGGTTTCAATCGGCTCAATATAGAATCATCGAATTGTGTTCTACGGATTTGATTAATTTAGTGGCGCTGGATAATAGGGCGGATCTTAAGCAAGACTCTGACATAGAAGAGTTAGTTGATAAACTCTACTGGAGGCAAGGTGCTACAGAACTGAAATCTGGTAAAAAAACACTTACCCTTCAGCAGTTTGAACAAAAATATGGTAAGGAATTCCTTGAAACGGGAGTAAAGTACAAAGATGCTAATCTAAGGAAGGTCTTTACCAAACACTTCAGTGATTCCAAAGAAGTAATTACACGTTTGCGTGAATACGATACATTGGCCAATGTGCTATGGCCGTTAGCCCATCTAAAAGCAACCGCCAGGTACTTGCAAAAAGATCCTGCTGACATAAAAGCAACGGGAGGAACCAACTGGCAAAAATATTTACCGCCAAGATTTCAAAAGGTAATGTTTTACCCTGAATTATGGTCAGAGCAGGAGAAGGCTGACTGGGGCAAGGCCGCTGTCATTAAGGCACTCAACCTGTAGAAATTGGGCTAATTTCTAGCTAAATTACAGCTCAATTATTTGAGTGTGAATAAGTTCGTGGTCATGTTGGCTTTTTTGCTGTTGGGTAACTGTGTTATAATTTTAGCACAAAGCGCAACACGCTATACCTATCATGATGATGCGAATAAAAACCTGAAGGAGATTTATCAGGTGAAGGATACTATCTCCAACATTGTTCATGGCAGGTACATCTCCTATTTTTTAAATGGGAACATCGAATCCAAAGGCCATTTTGTAGATAACGAAACCACAGGGGTTTGGGAATTTTTTTATGAAACAAGCAACCTCAAAATGCGTGGTGTGCTCCGGCAGAATTCCAATTATGGCCTATGGGAATACTTCTATGAGAATGGTCAGAAAAGTATGGTAGGTACCATCAATGAGAAAAAGCGAGAGGGCATATGGAAAGTGTTTTACGAAAGTGGTGAATTAAAAGAAGAAGGCTACTATAAGGAAAATAGGAGGGATGGATTGTGGAGAACATATTTTGAAGATGGAGTGCGCAGAGGTGAAATTGAATATACTGACGACAACGGCCGTTATATAGAATACTATCACTCTGGAAAAGTATTGGCGGAAGGCCCCAAAGCGGGAACCAGAAATGTTGGTCACTGGCGCTACTATGCTGAAGATGGAACTTTGAATGGTGAAGGGGATTTCACAAACGGAAAGAAGCACGGAATGTGGGACTATTATTATCCCTCAGGACAGGTAAGTTCTGCAGGCCAATACGAGTTTGATATTCCTGTAGGGGAATGGAACTACTATTTTGAAGATGGCAAGATAAGCTCTTCAGGAGAGTTTGTTGGAGGAAAAAAGAATGGGTACTGGAGCTCTTTTGGGCAAACTGGAAGCCTTAAAAGCGAGGTGACCTATTCTGAAGGAACGGGTGAGT
>JBATLM010000097.1:0-11950 GCA_049289315.1 Cyclobacteriaceae bacterium | reverse complement strand
GCTCATTGTAGAGGATTACGGATTTGTATTCCGTTTCCTTGCGAATGGTGTTGATGCCACGTCTCACCATATCTTCTGCCACCTTCCCCAACACATAAATGGCCACGCTGTTGGGTGTTTCCGGTGTTTGATTTTTTAACCCGTTCTTGAGGTAGAAGGGGAGTGTGTGGTGGGTGCCAATGGACAATCCTTTTGCCAGTAGTGATTCAGCGCGTGCAATGCAAGCCTCATTAACAATCCATACACCCAGACCTGGAGGTAAACCAAATCCTTTTTGCACAGAAAAGTATACTGAATCTACCTTACTGTAATCGAAGTCAACATAGGGCAGAGAAGAAACTGCATCTACACATAAAAGCGCATCCGGATTTTGTTCTTTCAAACCGTAGATGAAAGACTTGGGTAAGGCTACACCGGTGCTGGTTTCATTATGGGTAACGCCAATCAATTCTGCGTCAAGCTTTAGAGGTTCGCTAAATCCAACTCCATCTTGCACACGTATTTCTTGTGCCTGCTTTTTGAGTTGCTTGGCAGCTTTGTAGAATTTTTCAGAAAAGGCACCATTCACAAAGTGCGCTGATTTCTCAATCACCAGATTTTGAACCAACCGCTCCCAAATTTCTGTGGCTGAGGAGGTAAAGAAGATATGGTGTGTGTTAGGAATGGAGAGTAATTCACGCAATTGTTCCTGCGTATGCTGGTAAATGGCTTCGAAAGCGGGGCTGCGATGAGACATCGAAGGCACACCCAGCTTAAAGGCGCTTCGCGTATGATCTTCAACCGTAAAATAGAGTTGGGAAGGACCCGGAGAAAAATTAACCATCTTTTTGCTGCTGCAAATTTAGGAGATTGGGTGACTATCTAAAGCGAATAAAAATAGATTAATTTCAGGGCAGGAGTAAACTATCTTTGCATTACTTTTGTATCAATAATTACCCACTCGGATTTGGGACACGTTTCTGGAACCTAACATTAATAACAATACCGAGTGCGTTCTTTATCAAAATCAGGCCTCATCGTATTGGCAACAGTACGGCCTCATGTTTCGATTTATCGGAATGTAGGATAACAGTGGAAGGTTGCGATGTTTTAGAATAGCTCAAAACTTGTCGTATCTGGGGTTCCTAAACACCTCTCCGAGTCCAGTGGGTTTTTATTTTTTCAATTCAGCTTTCCGCTGCAATATTTACAGAACGTTGCATCTTTATCGTGTCCTTCTTTCAGACAGTGCGGGCGAACCTCAGTCGTTATCTCTTTTCTTTTTTGGAATGCCATCTCAGCAGTAACAATCCCTGTAGGTATTGCAATAATTCCATACCCGAGTATCATAATGATAGATGCAACTGTCTGTCCGAGTGGCGTGATGGGAGCTATGTCTCCATAACCTACAGTAGTCAGTGTAACGATGGCCCAATAGATGCTGATAGGAATATTGGAAAAGCCATTTTCCTTTCCCTCAATCAGGTACATTAAACTACCTGCCAGTATTACGGAGGTGATTACGGTAACGAGAAACACAGTTATTTTATGGCGACTTGCTTTTAAAGCTCCCATAAGTACTTGACTTTCTCCAACAAATCGTGCAAGCTTAAATACTCGAAACACTCTAATCAGTCTTACACTACGAAGGATAAGGAGCACTTGTGCTCCAGACATTACCAGGCTTAAATACGTGGGGATGATTGATAAAAGATCGATGATGCCGTAAAAGCTGTAAATGTATTGTCGTTTATTTTTGACAGTCCACACACGCAATACATATTCCAAAGTGAAAATGACAGTGAAGATCCATTCAAAAACAATCAGCAGGGTGCCGATCTCGGATTTGACCGAATCCACACTTTCGAGCATGATCACACCAATGCTCAATAAGATGCAAATGATCAGCCCTATGTCAAAAGCTTTGCCTGTTGGTGTTTCGGCTTCAAAAATAATATCGTAGACTTTCCTTTTGAGTTTACTTTTTTCGTCAGGCCGCATAAGCACTAATATAGCACTCGAAACTTGATGGTATGCTCAATTGACCTCATTTCTTTGATTAATTCTTTGTCATAGCCCTTGTTAATATCCGTAATCACGTAGCCAATGTGCTCTGTGGTCTTTAAATACTGGCCTGCAATGTTGATCCCATTATTTGCCAATGCAGCGTTGATTTTGGCAAGTACCCCTGGTACGTTGTCGTGAATGTGAATGAGGCGATGCGCATTCTCCAGAATGGGTAAAACCAGGTTTGGAAAATTAACACTTTGACTAGTGCTTCCCGTATTGATATAGTCTGTCAATTTGCTGGGCACAAAATGAGCAATATTCTCTTGTGCTTCCAATGTACTTCCGCCAATATGAGGAGTAAGGATCACATTGGGTAGTCCGCGAAGATCGGATACAAACTCTTCCTTATTACTGATAGGTTCCTGCTCAAACACATCAATACCGCAACCGCCAATGTGGCCGTCTAGGATTCTTTCTTTTAGTGCTTTTACATCTACCACATGCCCACGGCTGAGATTAAGCAGAATAGCTCCTTTTCTCATTTGATCCAGTTCTTCTGCTCCAATCATGTATTGGTTGGATGGCCTTCCATCCACATGCAACGAAATGATATCAGCTACATGCAACAATTCTTTCAGGCTTTTGCACTTGGTGGCATTTCCCAGTGCCAGTTTTTCTTCGGTGTCGTAATAGTATACTTTCATCCCCAAACCTTCCGCCAAAACGGAAAGTTGAGAGCCAATGCTTCCGTATCCTACAATTCCCAAATTTTTTCCTCTGATTTCGAAACTGTTGTTTGCGGATTTGTTCCAATCACCTTCATGCATTTTGGCAAACTTATCCGGAAGGTTGCGCATGAGCATGATGATCTCTGCAATGGCCAACTCAACCACTGAGCGCGTGTTGCTGAATGGCGCATTGAAAACAGCAATACCTTTTTTTGCTGCTGCGTCCAAATCAATTTGATTGGTCCCAATACAAAAAGCACCGATGGCCATTAGCCTGTTGGCGTTTTCCAAAACTTTGGCCGTCACTTGTGTTTTAGAACGGATACCAAGAATGGAAACGTTAACTATTTTTTCGCATAACTCTTCTTCAGTGAGCCCTGCTGGATATACCTCAACGTTGAAGCCCTCCTCTTTCATCAGTTTCACCGCTACAGGATGTACGCTTTCAAGGAGCAATACATTGATTCTGTTTTTGGGATAGGAAATAGCTGCGTTTAAATTGTTAAGATAAAGAAACTCGTCAAGGCTGGGGGTAATGTGATCCGCCTTTTTCAATATGCTGTCTCGCTCTACATTTTCTGTGAATGCAAAGAATTTATTAGCGAGTCCGGAATGTTTTATTTCATAATCAGTATAGCCATCTCCGATTACATATACGTCACCGGGTAAGTTCAAACGCTTCAGTTGCTCTACCTTGCCATTGTTGGAAGAGAGCGGATTTTCTTCATCGAAACCAATTACTTCACCTTTGTCGTTGAACCGAAATTGATTGGCAAAAATGTTCTCTTTCTTCACGCCATATTCTGTTACAATGGGATCGATGAAAGCGTGAAACCCGTTGGAGATAATATAAACGTGCCCGTTATTTTCTTCAAAGAAGGATCTGTTTCTTTTGAAGGAATCAGAGACCATACCTTTCAATACAACTACGAGTTGCTCCAGATGACTTTTATTAGGCGCCAATAACTCCAGTCGTTGCTTTAATGATTCTCGTACAGACAACGTACCTTCCATACCCTGATTGGTAAGGTCTTCAATCTGTTTCTTGATAGCTTTTTTATCGGGATGATCTTTAAGAGAGATATCAGCAAGGGCATCAAATGCCTCTACCTTGGTGAATGTACTGTCAAAATCAATTACGAAATACTTGTTCGGTTTCATGCGGCTAAAAACTAAGCCGCAAATGTAACAAGTCGAGGTGATTTGTCCGCCCGATGTGTTACAAATGAGTATTTACTCTTTGTTAAGTTCTAGTGATTTCAGAAGATTCAGTGTGTATTCTTTGATCAAATCCCTTGTACTTCGGAAAGCATCCATGATTTCAGCATCAGTGCCCTTTGCCTTGGCAGGATCTGGAAAATTGTGATGAATTCTTTCGGCCTTGCTTGGGAAGTAGGGGCAGTTCTCTTTGGCGTGATCACAAACGGTAAGGATGAGATCAAAGGGTACGGATTGGAACTCATCAATGTGATTGGATGTGTGGCTGGAAATGTCAACACCATCTTCTTTCATCACTTCAATTGCTTTCGGATTTACACCGTGTGTTTCAATTCCTGCACTATAAACAGTTATACTTCCATTGGATAAATGTCTTAGGTATCCTTCTGCTATTTGACTGCGGCAGGAGTTGCCTGTGCAGAGAACAAGAATTGTCATGACGGTTGTAATTGAAGGTACATGCAGGTTGCCGTTACCGGGCAGACATGCGAAAATTCAGAAGAGGCGTGAACCGGTTTTGCAACGTCATTCCTATCAATCACTTCAAACCCAATTTTCAAGAAGAAATCTTTGGCTGTTTCAGTGAGGAGATAGAGGCCTGTGAGTTTTTTTTCTTTTGCTTTATCGATAAGGTGCTGGGCTATTTGAGAACCCAGCTTTTTGCCCCGGTTATGAGCTGTAATGGAAACGGAACGAATCAAACCATAGTTTCCATAGATTTCAATTCCTCCCGTTCCAATCAGCTTATCATCTTCATAATACCCAATGAGTACATGTTCCTCGGTGCTGAGATCTTCGTAGGGAAGACCGGCAGTCTTTAACTGCCCAGTGAAAGCCTCCAGGTACTCAGGTGTATTTATGTCAACAGGTATCATGAATAGTACAGTTACTTAGTTACAGCATTCAGGCCCACAGCATGCTTCTTTTTCCTGCTTTTCAGCATAAACTGTTATGCTATAAATACCAAGGTTGTCATTGTTATAATTTTCCAATTCAGCTGCACTTAGATAATCGGATAGGATCTCTTTAGGTAATGCAATCTTCTTTTCCTTTTGAAGTTTGATATTGGTGAAACCTGCTTCCTTGATAGTGTTAAGGTAATCTTCTTTCTGTATGGCACCTGATACACATCCTGCATACATCTCTGCACTATCTTGCAACGGTTTTGGTAAGTCACCCACCAATACGATATCTGAAATACTGAAGTGACCACCTTTTTTTAGGATGCGAAATGTTTCCTCAAAAGCTCTCTTCTTATTGGGAATCAAGTTCATCACACAGTTGCTTACAACTACATCAGCTACATCAGCAGTGATGGGAATATTTTCAATGTCTCCGAATCGGAATTCGACATTGTTGAGGCCCAGCTTTTCAGCATTTGTTCTTGCCTTGTCAATCATTTTCTCCGTAAAGTCGACACCAATTACTTTACCTTTATCTCCGGCAACAGCACGTGCTACAAAAGCATCATTGCCAGCACCCGATCCCAGGTCAACAACGGTATCACCTTCTTTGATTAGCGCATATTCCGTTGGTAGCCCACAACCTAATCCCAAGTCGGCATCTTTTACGTAACCCGATAGTTTTTGATAGTCCTCGGCCATGATGGCTTCATCGATGGTGCCACATCCTGTTGCTCCACAACAACTGGTTTCATTTTGCTCTTTACTCTGCCCGGCAATATTGCCGTAGGTCTCTTTTACTATTTGTTTTAACTGCTCGTCTGTTTTCATATTATTTTGGTTGTTTAAAAGTATAGATTAAATCGTAATATTACGATATGGTTAGGCAAATTTTTTTAGCAGCAGGAGGGGTCTTTGTAAGTGTCAAATAACCCTGTGAGTCTAGACTTTGCCTGATTCCAGGCCTCCAGGTCGATGCAATAGCATACACTTGGTCCATCAATACTCCCCTTAATCAATCCTGAGTTTTTAAGTTCTTTTAAATGTTGTGAAACTGTTGATTGGGAGAGTGGCAATTCATCTACGATGTCACCACAAACACATGACGGTTTGAATGCCAGGAATTGCAGGATCGCCACCCGTGCCGGATGTCCCAATGCCTTGGCTAAACCAGCCAGTTCATTTTGTGCTTTCGTGAATTCTTGTGTCTTAGTCGCTCCCATTGTTTCCTTAATCGTAAAATTACGATTTAAGTTTCGTATTTTCTTAATTATTTTCTGAAATCTACCTTTTGATGCCCTGTGTGCTAAAAGAAAGGCCTTGTTGACCTGTAGTGGATATCATTACAGCCTCAAAATAGGGGTCAATCGCAGGCGTGGCCCACTCAAACACGAAGTTACCCCCAGTACCACCTTCTTTGTCTCCTTCATTGATCACGATTTCAACTGTTTCTAGCGGAGCGATGTAAATGGGCTTGTCAAAATAGGTGCGAATCAAGTCTCCCTTGGTGTTGTAATACTTTGTGTTGAAGATATACACACTATCTGTCGAGCTGATATTGCGCATACTTATCGTCACAGTTAGGTGATAGGTTCTGTTTTCTGTAACCTGATAGATCTCAGAATAAACGGATAAGTAAGTACTACCCATTGTGAGACTATCAGTTGCTGGCAGTGTAATACTTCGTTTGTCCCAATTAACAGTTTGAATAGGTACCGTTTCTTTTCGTTGCTCACATGCAATCAACACTACTGCCAGGAGAAGGAGAATAGGGATAGTACACTTCATGTGAATTTTTTTACAAACTAACAGACCTTCTTAGTTCTTTGCAAACGGAAGTCTTTTGATCGCCATTTGCCCATTACTCATTACCAATAACGCATCTTGTAAGGCATTGATATCTTCCAACGGATTGTTAGGAACCAATATCATATCAGCTTCGTAGCCATTTACAATTCTTCCAGTCTGCTTATCTAATCTTAGCAGTTCGGCCGCTACCGTAGTAGCCGCTTGGATGGCTTCAAAATTATTCATACCCATTCTGGCAAAGTTGGCTACTTCCAGGGGCACAGTGCTTGTCGTGTTAGCTGTGTATCTATTGTCGGCACCGGTGGCAATCTTTACTCCTAAAGCATGGGCTTTCTTAAACATTTTTTCTGCTACAGGTAACATAAAATTTCCTCTCATTTCCAGGACAGCATCATCGTAATCACCCCCTGGTTTCGTAAGATCTACCAATGTGATATAGGTTGGGACTAGGAATGTTCCCTTTTCCTTCATCAGTTTTAAGGTTTTTTCACTGAGATAAGTGCCATGCTCAATACTTCTGGCCCCGGCAGAGACAGCAGCATAAGCACCTTCATCGCCATGGGCGTGAATCATTACCGGAACATCTCTTTTGGCGGCTTCATCCACCACCACCTTCAATTGATGTTCAGTGTAGGTTTGTTCTCTTGGATCTGTATCGGGTAAGCCTGCTCGTTCGGTACCTCTTGTCTTGATAAAATTAACACCCCGATCGATATTCACGTTGACCAACTTCCTCAATTCTTCATCGGTGTTTACACCCCCAATTAATTCTCCCAATCGGGTGTCTGACAAGAGGGATTGTCCCAATTGTGGCGTAACGAAAACTCCTGCAGCTACTACATCTGGTCCTGCTAAACGGCCTGATTTCACCAACTCACGAATGGCAATATCTTCGTAAGCAGAAACACTCGCACTTCTTACTGTAGTTACTCCTGATTTCATTGCCCTCTTTGCAGAAGCAAGGTTGTCAATATGTGTATGGGCATCAATCAAACCAGGCATTAGGTATTTGCCTTCGCAGTCAACCACCGTATAGGTACTGGCAATGGCATCACCTTTCTTCCCAATCTTTTCGATCTTTCCGTTTTTTACAAAAACGATAGCATCAGCATACACTTTGTTTTCATACCCATTGATCAGGTTGGCATTGGTAAGTGCGTAGTCTGCTTGCTGAGCTATGGCGAATGAAGTAATGAACAGGAGGAGGGTGGTGATGATTTTCATGGTCAGGATTAGTTGATACTGGTTACTGGATGCTAGATTCTGGTTATCTAGTATCCAGAATCCAGAATCTATAGTCCAGTTTATTTCATTTTCAAAATAGAAGCAGCTTCGTCAATCTGTTGGGTATACTTCGTCAGGTTGCTGGAAAGAATTTCTATCTGTTCCTGCGCTTCTTTCCAATTACGTTGTTCAATAGCTTCTCTCACACCAGGCAAAGTCTTCACTCCATATCCAGTATAATACCCAGGTGCATAGATACTATGCTGAAACCACGGCCTGCGGGGAAGCCCTTCAGCGATGGTAAGCTTTTGCTCTGCCGTGAATAGCAGTTTATTCAACCTTGCCAAGTTGGTGTTGGGATTGGGGTTCATCTTTACCAATTCCGCGTAAGCGCTTGAGCTCTTATCCAGGCCGGCTACAGCGTTCAATAAATTACTAAAATTCAAATAAGGAACAGGCTCGTTGGCTTTGGGTTGGATAAAAGTCTCTTTTGGATCACTGGCCAGTTGGTAACGGTTTTCACGAATCATTTGATTTTCCACTTCAGTAGATTCGCGCATGTTGTCCGTCAATGAGGTTACTTCTTTCACATAACCGTTTACTGTATTGTAAAATCCTTTGAAGTCGAAGGGAAGCACATTGGAATTGACAAGCCTTAGTGTTGTGCGACCGGCAGTTTTAGCCAGTGTTACACCATATTCGAATGTTCCATCTTTAAACCTTTTGTACATGTCGTAAGAGTCATAGATGGAGTGGTACTCACCGCCACCATCTTCACCACCAAAACCGATGTTCAATGCAGGGATTCCTAAATGCTGAATAAAGGGGCTATAGTCAGACCCGGAACCTAAGGCATCAATGGTCATGGAGGAAGAATTGATGATTTCTTTTTTAGCTTTCGTAGAAGAGGAGTAAGCAGCCATAGCAGACTTTCTTCTTTCCAATACACTAACTCCAGTTTGCGGATCTGTTACATCTCTGGCTACATCACTCACCAATTGCTGAAGCGTGTGCGAACCTTGTGCGTATAGAAAGCCTCTTCCATTTCCATCTGAGTTGATGTAAGCCACTAACTTTTGTTGT
This sequence comes from Cyclobacteriaceae bacterium, assembly GCA_049289315.1. Classification (GTDB taxonomy): domain Bacteria; phylum Bacteroidota; class Bacteroidia; order Cytophagales; family Cyclobacteriaceae; genus ELB16-189. The sequence goes on along the minus strand of JBATLM010000097.1, from coordinate 2,997 downwards.
AATTCTTCTGCGTGATGTTCTGCCCATTCCGTAGAACCGATCAAACCGGGCTCTTCACCATCCCATCCTGCATAGATGATAGTACGCTTTGGTTTCCATCCAGTTTTGGTTAGTTCTGCAACAGCCCTGGCTTCTTCCATTAGTGCTACCATTCCACTGATAGGGTCGGCAGCACCGTTTACCCAAGCATCATGGTGGTTTCCGCGCATTACCCATTCATCAGGTAATTCTGAACCTTTCATTTTGGCGATTACGTTATGGCAATCCACCAGCTTCCAGTCAAACTGCAAATTGAGATGCACCTTAACTGGTCCAGGGCCAACGTGGTAGGTGAGGGGTAAAGCTCCTCGCATATACTCTGGCGCTAACGGACCACCCAATGCCTTCAACAAAGGAGTAGCATCTTCATACCCGATTGGAATAACGGGAATTTTAATCAGGTTGTCCGCTTGTGCTCGTTCAATTCTTTTGGCTTCTTCGGTAGCTCCAATATTGGGAGTTAAAGGATCGCCAGGTCTTACTGGTAAATCTAAAACTGATCCACGCTGTGCACCCAAGCCTGGTCTGTAAGGACCTTTAGGGTAAACATCTCCCTGATAATATCCATCATCTTCGGGGTCAGAATATATGATACAGCCTATGGCACCTTTTTCCTGCGCCATTTTTGGTTTGATGCCTCTCCACGATCCACCGTATTTGGCGATTACAATCTTACCCTTTACATCAATACCTAGTTTTTCTAATTCTTCATAATCTTTTGGTACACCATAACCCACAAAAACCAATTCACCGGTTACGTCTCCATCTGCAGAGAAACCATGATAAGTAGGGAGTTGTTCTTTCACTTGTCCACTTGTAGCATCCTCTTTCAGTGCAGGCTCTGATAATTTGGCTGTGTATTTGGTAGGAGCCACCATTTCCAATACCCTTACTTTGGGAGTTGGGAATAACACTTTGTAGGTCTCCACCTCAGCTTCATAGCCCCAGCTTCTGAATTGATCTCTCATCCACTCCGCATATTCCTTACCCATTTTCGATCCAAGATGGTGAGGTCTTGCTGTCAATTTCTTCATCCACTGATCGAGGTTGGATGCCTTTAGGTAGCTGTCGAATTTTTCTTCCAATGCTATTTCCGCTTTGGCCGATTCTTCAGTAAAACCCTGAATCGTTTTTTGCGCAAACGCACTTAACGAAATGGTAAAAATGAAAACAATGGATAATACGTGTTTCATGGTGGGATTATGGTTTGATTTTCAGTTTTCAATATAACCCAACTTGGGAATATTATGCCAATATGTTTGACAATCGGCTTTGGAGAAATTTGGAATGCAACAAAAAAAGGCTGCCTCAAAAGTTAAGGGAAGCGCTTTTCTGAGCGATAGCGAAGAATCTTTCTCTATTTAGATTTTAAATAAGAGATGTTTCGCTATCGCTCAACAAAGCGGAACACTTTTGAGACAGCCTACAGCTTAGCGATTTTAATACCCGCTTATTTTCTACCAATTACCTTTTCCACTGCGGACACAATATTCTCAGGCGATAAGCCATATTTCTTTAATAAATCTAATGGCTTACCACTTTCTCCAAAAGAATCGTTAACGGCCACCATCTCAACAGGGGCGGGATGGAATCTTGAAAGTGTTTGCGCAACGCTGTCACCGAGACCACCATTCATTTGATGCTCTTCGCATGTTACTGCACAGCCAGTTTTAGATACAGACTTTATGATAGCATCCACATCTAAAGGTTTGATGGTATGGAGGTTGATCAATTCTACACTTATTCCTTTTTCGGCAAGAATAGCTTCGGCTTCAACAGCTTGCCATACCATGTGCCCGTTGGCAAATAGGGTAACATCTTTCCCTTCAATCATCTTATCGGCTTTACCAATTTCAAAAGGCCTATCAGCAGCGATGAATACCGGCCAACCTGGTCTTCCAAATCGAAGGTAAGCAGGGCCTACGTGGCCGCCCAATGCTATCGTTGCTGCTTTGGTTTGATTGTAGTCGCAGGGCACGATAACGGTCATGCCTGGAAGCATTTTCATCATGCCTACATCTTCCAAAATTTGGTGAGTGGCTCCGTCTTCACCCAATGTAAGTCCGGCATGAGAGGCGCATATTTTTACGTTCTTTCCAGAGTAAGCAATGGACTGCCTGATTTGGTCATACACTCTTCCTGTCGAGAAATTGGCAAATGTTCCTGTGAAAGGAATTTTACCACCAATGGTCATTCCGGCTGCAATGCCCATCATATTGGCCTCAGCAATTCCGGTTTGAAAGAAACGATCGGGAAACTCTTTTTGAAAATCTCCCATTTTAAGAGAACCTGTTAGGTCGGCACAGAGGCCTACTACATTGCTGTTTTTCCTACCTAACTCCAGCAGTCCGTCTCCAAAACCTGAGCGGGTATCTTTCTTCTCTGTAAAAGTATATTTGGTCATGTCAGTACTTTGAGGTTCTTCTTAATGTGATTTAATGAGTCTGTACCCGATGTATTTTTAGTAGTCTCCAAGGGTTTCTTCCAATTGACTTAATGCATCGGCCAGTTGCTCATCGTCAGGAGCAATGCCATGCCATTTGTGTGTGCCCACCATAAAGTCAACGCCAAAGCCCATCTCTGTCTTCATCAGATTCATTACAGGCTTACCTTTTCGGGTTAGGGAAGTAGCATGTTTTAATGTTTTGATTACTTCTTCAAGATCGTTGCCGTTGCTCTCAATGACATCCCAACCAAAAGCTTTCCATTTTGCCTTAAGGTCTTGAAGAGAAAGCACCTGATCAACGGGCCCATCAATTTGCTGACCGTTGTAATCTATAGTGGCTACAAGGTTGTCAATCTTATTGTGAGCAGCATACATGGCTGCTTCCCACACCTGACCTTCCTGCTGCTCTCCGTCACCCATGAGTGCAAAGACAAGGCGATCATCATTATTGAGTTTTTTGGTTTGAGCAGCTCCGATGGCTACTGATAGCCCCTGACCAAGTGATCCTGAGG
>JBATLM010000096.1:0-9212 GCA_049289315.1 Cyclobacteriaceae bacterium | reverse complement strand
CAGTTGGGTTATGCGGGGGATCAGTGTGACCAACTTAATGGACGTCACCATTGATGATGCGCTGTCAACCATTACATCGAATCTCTTAAGTGCCACCGATGATGCTCAGAGAAATATTCTAAGTGGCCTGCGCAATCTTTTTGGCTTAAAGGAATTGGAAATAGGATTTCTTACCTATGAAAATGATTCCTTTCTTTCCCATGAAAAAGAAGGGATGGGGAGCATTCTGTTGAGGAATAAAGAAAGACTTTTGTGTAATGGAAATATGTGCTCATACAGTTATGATTTAGTGATAGATCAAAAAAAGCCCCTCATTATTTCGGATGTGGATCGTTTTGACTCGTTGTCAAAAAGTGAAGTATCAAGACTATTGAAAGGTAAGGGAGTGAAAAGCTACATATTGGCACCCATCACGCATGAAAACGAATTTTTGGGTTTTATTGAATTAGCCTCAGCCAGAAAGTATGATTTAAATGGTGCATCACTTCAGAAACTGAATGCTGTTATGCCAATTCTGGGTATTGCGATAAGCAGGTTTAAAAGAGAAGACCAGAATAGGATCGAGGCCATTATTCAGCAGGAGTGCACTACCATTCATCCTTCGGTGAAATGGCGTTTTGAAGAGGAGGCCAATAAGTTCATGGTGAATGAGTTGAATAATGAGCGACCTGTTTTTAGCGATATTGTTTTTAGAAATGTGTATCCAATGTATGGGCAATTGGATATCAGGGGTTCATCAGAGAAGAGGAATTTAGCAGTTCGTGAAGATCTTATTGAGCAGCTAAACCTGACTGTTGATGTATTGAAAGCCGCACTGCAGAAAACCAATATGCCAATCTATGAACAATTGGTAACCCGCATAGAGGAATTTTTGGGTGAATTGGAGGATGAATTACTTTCCGGAAGCGAGCCGAGAGTTATTGGTTTTCTCGAAACAGAAATTCACCCTGTGTTAGAGCAGTTAAAGAAGAAAGATCAAACGCTCGGCTTGTTGGTCGATGATTATAAGAAACGACTTCATTCTGAGTCAAATTCAATTTATAATCAGCGTAAAAAATACGATCAAAGTGTTAATACGATTAATCAAACATTAGCATCGCTACTGGATGAGAAGCAAGTTGAAGCGCAGCGCATGTTTCCTCACTACTTCGAGCGATATAAAACGGACGGAGTTGAATACAATATTTATGTAGGGCAGTCCATTTCTAAGAATATAGACTTTGAGCCAGTTTATTTACAAAACCTTCAGTTGTGGCAATTGATGGTAACCTGTGAGTTGGAGCAAAAATTTATTGAACTTAAAAAAGAACTTAATTCAGATATTGATATTGCCTCGTTGATACTTGTATACAATACTCCGTTGGCAGTCCACTTTAGAATGGATGAGAAAAGATTTGATGTAGAAGGAGCTTATAATGCTCGGTATGAAATAGTGAAGAAGCGAATCGATAAGGCAAGAATAAAAGGTACTCAGGAAAGGATAACATCTCCTGGAAAAATTGCAATCATCTATTCAAGTGAATATGATGAGGTGGCATACAGGAAGTATGTTAAATACCTGGAGGACAAAGGTTACTTGAAAAAGAATAGCAGTGAGGTGTTGGAGGTAGAGAACCTTCAGGGTATTACAGGACTAAAAGCTTTAAGGGTGGAAATCAATTACAATGATCATCAGCTGCAAAGTGCATTTGATGTAAATAAAATACTTGAGGGAATAGAGAAAACTAACTAAGTAGTTTTTCAAGCTCAGCTTTTGATTCTATTACCTCAATATTATCCGACCCGCTAGAATTAAAGCAAATCAAACAGCCCGTTCCTCTTTCCATGATTCTATAGATTTTTGAAGTGTTGATCAATTCGGGTCTGGTCTTGTCCTTTGCAAAGGATACAGTTAAGCTAACAAAAGTTTTCATGGTTGATGGGTTAGAGTTAAGAGTGGATTAGTTTATTCTCTAATTTTACTAAATTAAATTTAAAATTTACAGCCCTATGAAGTGTCCGATCGATCAAAGTCAGTTGGTGTCAAAAATTTACGAAGAGTCATTTGAGGTCGATATTTGTCCCACCTGTGAGGGAGTATGGTTGGATAAGGGTGAATTATCTAAAATTCAGGACATTCAATTAAATGATTATACCACTGAGCTAGGCAAAATTCAGGATTATGTCGGAAAGTCTATTCTTATGGCGAAATCTAAGAATGCTGACCCTATCAATTGCCCTGTTTGCGAAATAGAGTTGGAAAGGCGTGAATATGGTTATGGTTCGCAGGTAATGATCGATTCCTGTGTAAATGGTCATGGCGTTTGGCTGGATAAAGGTGAGCTAAAAGACCTGGAGGTATTTTATGAAAGAAGTAGGATAGAGACTCGTAAAATGAGAAATGGGTTTTTTAGGGGCCTTTTAGATTTGCTATAGTCATATAGCCTTGATACCATTGTTTTTATACAATTCTTTAGTTTTCTGTAATTCGTAGGCCTGTAGTGTAACTAATAAGGGTAGCTACCGTAACGAGACAGAGTTTGTATGTTCATTTTCGGATATCACGAACACTCTTTATTGTAATCATTTACATCCTTACTATTATTGTATTAACTCAACCAAAAACAGTTACTAATATGAAAAAAGTTACCATGGCGCTGGCTATAGCGTTTTTTGCTTCTATTGGGCTTGTTAAAGCTCAGGGAGTAGATGAAATCATTAACAACTATTTCGAGAATACCGGGGGAATGGACGCCTGGAAAAATTTAAATGGGATAAAGATCACCGCCAAAGTAAACCAGGGAGGTATTGAGATTCCTATTGAGATTGTTCAATTAAAGGACGGACGACAATACACGAAAATTACGATTCAAGGACAGGAGTTGATGCAGGGCGTATTTGATGGTACAAGCCTTTGGAATACCAACTTTGCCACCATGAAGGCAGAAAAGGCAGACGATGAAAGTACTGCTAATGCCAAGTTAGATGCCAATGACTTTCCTGATTCATTCTTTGATTACAAATCAAAAGGCTACAAAGTGGAGTTAGTAGGTAAAGAAACCTTTGATGGAGCTGAAACATTTAAATTGAAACTCACACGAGAGCCCCGTACAGTTGATGGAGCAAGCGTGGAAGATGTATTGTATACATTTTTGGAGGTTGAATCATTTGTGCCGATAGGACAAGAAACTGAAATAAAGGAAGGGCAAGCGAAAGGGCAAGTTTCTCAAACAAAGATGAGTGATTACCAGGAAGTAGGAGGTTTATACTTTCCTTATTCTTTAGTTCAGGGAATTAAAGGAGGGCAATCTCAACCGATTATTATTGACAAGATTGAAGTAAACCCAGCGGTCTCAGATTCTGATTTTGCCTTTCCAGAAAACTAATTCTATATCATGAAAAAGCTATATTTTATTTTGGTAGCACTGTGCTTCCAGATGCCTCTATATGCACAAGAAGAAGTATTGTCTGGTAAAGAACTCTTTGGGGATTTACAGGCTAGGCAAATTGGGCCAGCTATTATGAGTGGCCGTTTTATTGATATCGAAAACCATCCCACTAACGATCGTGTAATTTATGCCGGTGCTGCTGGTGGCGGTGTTTGGAAGTCAAGTAATGGTGGAGCATCATTTGCACCTATATTCGATGAGTACCCACAATCCATAGGAAAAATAAAACTAGACCCTAAAGATCCTGATAATGTGATCTGGGTAGGAACAGGTGAAATATGGACAAGGAACAGCGTTTCTATTGGTGATGGATTGTATAAGTCTGTCGATGGAGGTGTTACCTGGAAGAAGAATGGTTTTGATAAATCCGAACGCATAAGCAGTATCGAAATCAATCCCAACAACACGCAAGAAATGTATGTGGGCGTACTTGGAGCCTTGTGGGGCGATAGCGAGGAACGCGGTGTTTACAAATCAACAGATGGAGGAGCAACATGGAATAAGATTTTGTATGTGAATACTACAACTGGTTGTTCAGATATTATAATGGATCCTAAGAACCCCAATATTTTATATGCAAGCATGTGGGAGTTCAGAAGAACCGGATGGTCTTTTAGTTCTGGTGGTGTGAATAGTGCATTATATAAGTCTACTGATGGAGGGAAGAACTGGAATAAAATTCATAATGGATTCCCAACTGGAAAATTAGGAAGAATAGCACTGGCGGTGGCACCCTCTAATTCTAGCATTCTCTATTCCGTAATAGAATCTGAGAAAGATGAGGAAAAGGGATTGTACAGAAGTGATGATGCCGGAGTCAACTGGAAGCACCTCAACAATGACTTTGGTCTGGTAGTAAGACCGTTTTATTTTTCACGTATAACCATTGACCCACGCAACCCCGATGTGATTGCCAAAGCAGGTTTATTTGGTTCCATCAGTCGTGATGGAGGAAAGACCTTTAAAGGACTGGGCACCATGCATCCTGACATTCATGACATCGTATTTGATATTAAGAATTCAGACCGCATGTATGTGGCAACGGATGGAGGAGTTTACAGAACCTGGGATGGCGCCACTACAATGGAAATTGTAGCGAATCTTCCTGTTTCACAATTTTACCACCTTAGCCTAGATGATAGTGAACCGTACAATATTTATGGTGGTCTTCAGGATAATGGATCCTGGTATGGACCATCACGTTCACCAGGAGGTATAGAAGCAAGAGATTGGCATAGTGTAGGATTTGGTGATGGGTTCAGGGTGTTGAAGCACCCTACCAAGAATATTATTTATTCAGAGATGCAAGGAGCCGAAAATGTGTGGAGGTACGACATCGACCGTAAACAGTCCAAGACAGTACAACCTTTGGCAGTACAAGGGGATCCTAAACTAAGGTTCAATTGGAATGCACCCATGGCCATTAGTGCCAATAACCCCAATCGTTTTTATATGGGTAGTCAGTTTGTACATAAGTCGAACGACATGGGAGACACTTGGGTGAAAATCTCTGGTGATCTAACCACCAATGATCCAGCGAAACAAAACCAGCAGGATTCTGGAGGTTTATCAAAAGACAATTCGGGTGCAGAAAATCATTGTACTGTTTTTACAATTGCTGAATCTACGTTGGATGAAAACGTAATATGGGCTGGTACGGATGATGGTAATGTGCAGGTCACCAAAGATGGTGGCAAGACTTGGACAAACACCACTCCAAATATTACCGGATTGCCTGCTAATACCTGGTGCTATCACATTGAAGCCAGTGTGCATGACAAGGCAGTGGCCTATGCTGTTTTTGATGGACATACAAAAAACGACACGAAACCTTATGTGTATAAAACTTCTGACTATGGAAAAACATGGACCTCATTGGTAACTGATGAGATCTACGGATTTGCAAGAAGTATTCAGGAAGACTATGAAAAGCCAGGGCTTCTTTTCTTAGGAACTGAGTTTGGTTTATTTGTATCGATCAATGATGGAAAGAACTGGAGTAGGTTTACTAATAACATGCCGGCAACAGCAGTTCATTTCATTGATATGCATAAGAAAACCAATGATGTGGTAATGGCCACCCATGGTAGGGGAATTATTATAATAGATGACATAAGCCCTCTAAGAGAAATCGACCAGAATGTATTGGCTAAAGACGTTCATTTTTTCAAAACTAAGCCAACAGTAATTGTGGAGGAGACTGATTTCGGGACGACAGCTACTGAGATGGAATTTGTAGGAGCCAACCCAACCCGTGATGCTAAGATTAGCTACTACCTTAGAAAGAAGCACATCTTTGGTGCCATGAATATCGAAATTCAAAACATGGAAGGAAAGACCATGATTGATCTTACTCCTGGAAAATCAAAGGGTATTAATGTGGTGACCTGGAATGGCTATACGCGCCAGCCGAAAATGGCTAAAGCGAAGACATTGAGTTTTGGTGGTTTTACTCCGATGCGTGCACCGGCAGGGGAGTATAAGGTGGTGATGACCAAAGGAAAAGAGTCTTATGAGACTACGTTGACTTTGGTTGCTGATCCAAATTCTCTTTGGACAAATGCCGACAGGAAAAAACTGGAAGATGTTTCCGAAAAACTGTTTGATATGACAGAAGAGTTAGCTTACATGGTATATGAAATTGATGAGACCTTGGCGCATGCTAATAAGATTAGCGAGATGAGTGCCAGTGGCAAGAAAACCTCAAAGCCTCTTATTGACGAGTTGACTAAGATCAAAGAATCTCTAGTTGTAACTACTGGAGATAATTATGTAGGTACTGCGGACAAGCAATTGAGAGAGAAACTAGCAGATCTATATAGTAAGGTTGCATCAGGCTTTGCACCTCCATCACCTTCTGAGTTGGAGAATTTGAAGTTGATTGAAGATACATTTAATAAAGCAAAGGCAGATTATTCATTGACTAAGAGCAGGAGAATAGGTAAGGTGGAAAGTTTTGGTGCCAAGAATGGCATTGAACAACCTAAACTCATGTCGTTTGAAGAATTTGTTGAAAAATAAACTTTTACAAAACAGAATTAAAAATCCTCAACTAATTGCAGTTGGGGATTTTTTTTGATAGAGTATTTGTTTACCACAAAGCAAGTTACTTTTGTGAGTCGCTTGTTAAGATGTATTTGAACTAACAATAGAATTATGGCAATTGAAATGAAGACGGCATTGATCACTGGTGGTAGCAAGGGAATAGGATATGGCATTGCTGAAGCTTTGATTAAGAAAAGTGTAAAAGTGATGATCACCAGTCGAAATCTTAAAGAAGCAGAGGATGCAGCTGCAAGACTCAACAAATTAGGAGGGGCAGAAGTGATAGGAATTCAGGCGGATGTTCGTGATCGAAGTTCACAAGAACATGCTGTTAAAACCATTTTGGAAAAATGGGGCCAACTTGATATTCTGATAGCCAATGCCGGAGTTGGTTTGTTTGGGTCAATCGAAACACTAACTCACGAACAATGGAACGATACAATCGACACTAACCTTACCGGGGTGTTCAATAGTGTGAAGGCATCGCTGGATTCATTGAAAAAATCTAAGGGCTACATCATTACTATATCCAGCTTGGCTGGTACCAATTTTTTTGCTGGAGGTTCAGCGTACAATGCAAGTAAATTTGGGTTGACGGGCTTTACCCAATCTATTATGCTTGACTTGCGAAAGCATGGAGTTAAGGTAAGTACCATTATGCCTGGGTCAGTAGCCACCTATTTTAATGACCATACTCCGAATGACGCAGACGGCTGGAAAATTCAAATTGAAGATATAGGACAATTGGTTGTTGGCCTTTTAGAAATGAATCCACGAGCTTTGCCAAGCAAAGTGGAAATACGGCCGTCATTACCCCCAAATGCTTAATAGCGAATTATAATGTTTGGTCTCTTTAAAAGCAAAACTCCTAAGGTTTCAATATCAGATCAGGTGTGGTTGTCCCAACAATCTAAATGGAATGCATGTCTTAAAATGGCAGCCGCCAATGATCAATGTATTTTCGTAGCCTGGTTTTCTAAAACCAAAGATGATCTTTCTCAATTCTTAGAGAGTAATGATGTAGTGTCTTCCGTTGTTCTTGCGAGAGATGTAACCGCTTCGGAGAGAAATGGGCTTTATATTTTTGTTGAACACTATCCTTTATCAGAAGTTGAGCAAGCGCTTTTTTTGAAGCTGAGGTTAAACAAAGTCCCAGTGCTTTCATCATTGGATGAACACTTGTTCTCCATGTTTGGAGGTGAGAAAACTATCCGGTTGATGGAAAAGCTGGGAATGGAGAAGGATGAAATTGTGAGCCATCCAATGATCACCCAATCTATAAGAAGCGCTCAGAGAAAAATTGCTAAGCAAGTAGAAGTAGAATTGAAGGCTGAATCGCAACAAGAATGGTTGAGTAAGAATATCAAGTAGTGTGGAAATATCTCTACTAAAATGTGGAAAGGGTTGGTGTCCTATTATTATATAATCTTAGCTAGGGCATAATAATACGGTTTCTGAGTTCGGCATGCTATTCTCTTACATAGGTTAATGATTATTAAATCTTAACAATCTAAGTAATGAAAAAGCTATTTGTATTAATCGCACTGGTTGCCATAACGGGTGTAATTACACTACCGGCCCAAAGTTTAGGGCAAACTTATAAAACTGCACTAGGTCTCAAGGTCTGGGGCGATGGTGGTGGAATATCAGTCAAGAATTTTGTGAGTTCAACCAACGCGGTAGAGGGAGTCGGGTATTTTTGGGAGCGTGGTGCAAGAATCGTTGGTCTTTATGAGTTTCATGGAAAAATAGATGGAGCTCCAGGCCTTAATTGGTACATAGGCCCGGGTGCCCATATAGGTTTTTATAACGATCGTTACTATGACCAACGTTATTTCGATGGTGATGGATCTGGATCTTATATTGGTCTGGATGGCGTGTTGGGCCTTGACTATAAATTTGATGGGGTTCCAATAAACCTTTCCATTGATTGGCAACCGTCATTTGAATTTGGGTCAAATCGTGGGTTTATAGGCTCATGGGGTGGACTGGGCGTGCGTTACACCTTTTAGATCAATCAAATGCCGGATAAGAGAACCCTCTAAAAAATTGTCATGCCAGCTATAAAATGGTTCTGGCTTTTTTAGGAGGGTTTTCTTGTTGAAGATAAATATAGTCTTATAACCAGCCGAGTAATACTTCCATCACCCTTGTAAGGTTATTATGATCATCGAACAAAAATCGTTTTGCAGAGAATAGTTGGTGGTTTAATTTTATGGAAATTACTTTATCCTAAAGTTATCCTATTCTGGTTGTGCGAGATGATCTATGAAGCTTAGACTTAATCTATTAGTTTTTTCAATTGCCATCAGTGCAACATTTGGTTACACACAGTCTGGTATTGATTCATTAGTGGCTAAGTGGAAGTTGGTTGAGGAAGGGCGCTTAGAGATGGAGGACAGTCTCCAGGCTAGATTGCTTCTTGACATTGGAGTAATCGTTAGTTACGATGCTCCTGACAGCTCTTTTGAATATTTTGAAAAGGCGCTACAGTTATCCCAAAATGGAAATTTAAAAAGCCTTACAGGTGATATTTTGAATAGAATTGGCTATACCAATTACATTCTTGGTAATTATGACCTGGCCCTTGTCTACTTTGTTGATGGACTGGAGCTCCATCAAGCCCAACTCAGTGATATGGGGATTGCCACCAGTCTCAATCACATCTCCTTGATTTATGAAACGCAGAAAAATTATCAGCAAGCACTGAAGTTTCAGTGGCGATCAATGGTTCATTCT
>JBATLM010000095.1:0-16459 GCA_049289315.1 Cyclobacteriaceae bacterium | reverse complement strand
TTAAACCTCTCAAGCTGCTCGCTTCGCTCTCATGTTTTTGTTTTTCCTTTAACCTATTGAACAAGTTCAAAGGCCTCTAAAAAACAAAACCCTGACTATCGTCAGGGCTTGATTCGGTTTGTGGGAGCTGAGGGATTCGAACCCCCGACCCTCTGCTTGTAAGGCAGGTGCTCTGAACCAGCTGAGCTAAGCTCCCTAAAATGTATTTCTTCCCAAATTCAAGATGCTCTCAAGCTCCCCTTCATTTGGGACTGCAAATCTAGAATAGATTTCCTTTTGAACAAAAAAAGTTACTCAATTCTAATTTTAACTGAAAAGCACCAACTTATCTGGTTCCGATACTTAGAATCTGCTCCTTCATCACATAATCTCTAACCATCTCCACCACCTCTGGTGCTCTAAGGTTGTGGCCAAAGCCTTGTGTGGTAATCAATTGAGATTGAGGCCAGGCTGAGTGGATGCGTTGAGCATGTGCGTATGGTGCCTCTTCGTCTGCTTCATCATGGATAATAAGCCCGGGTACTTTTAATGCTGTTGCAAATTTAGGAGCTGAGAAGTAATCCGGAGCCTCTCCAAAAATCTGTGTTAAATGATCGATGATATATTTAAACGTTCTGTCATTAAGGCCAGTAAATTGTTTATAAAAAGAAATGAAATCATTGGCCTCTCCGGGTGAGCCCAATAAAACTATTCGCCCAAAGTCAAATTGAGAATGATGGTAGAGCAGATGCAAGGTGGAGAAGCTGCCCATGCTATGCGCTATAACTGTATCCATAGCACCAGATCGTTCCAGAAATGCTTTTAGCGCCTCACTATAAAGCGGAATGTTGGCGTACTTTCCTTTTGAAAGGCCATGAGCCGGAGCATCAAAAGCATACATGGTGTATTCCTCTTTGGAAAAAGCTTCAATATATTTTTTCCACCGGTAGGTGTGACTTTGCCATCCATGCAAGAAGAGAATTTTCTTTTGCCCATTTCCCCATTGATACCCCTGTATGTCCACACCACTGCTTTTGAAAGTAAACTGTGTGGACGTTTCTAGAAATTGCTTATGGTGAGGTTTAACGGGTGGATTCAAGGGTGTGCAAAAAATATTAAAACCTACCCTTCCGACACGAGATGGGGCTACTACAGCCATTGTGTTCAAATATGTGCCTATCAGTTTTGGAATAATCTTCTTCATCTTTCTTAGATACCGATCGGTATCGATTAATTCAAATTTTTTTACAACTCTATCTCTTCAACCAATTGAGTCAGGTGCTTAGCCATTCTGACAATATCATCATCATTGCCTCGAAGCTTGCTCATCATGATCGCGCCTTCCAAACCGGCAATGATCACAGTAGCATAATATTCTTTATCAATACCTGGCTTCAGTTGATTGTATTTAACACCATTGCTTAAAATGGTAACGATAGAACCTTTAAACATATCCAGCATAAGCACCGCTCTTTTGCGCAAGGCAGGATGAGCGTCATCCACCTCTATGGCCACATTGAGTAGGGGGCACCCTCCTTTCACCGGAGGCTTAGACACGTATGTTTCGAAAAATTGAAATATGGCTTTCAGTTTTCCGGGAGCAGTCTGCTCCTCTTTGATTTTCACGCGCAGGTAGCCGAACATCTGAGCTGATAAATGACTCAATGTTTCCAGTTCCAACTCGGCCTTGTTTTCAAAGTGTCGGTAAATGGCGCCTTTGGTAAACCCTGTAGCCTTGGTGATGTCACTAATAGAAGTGGCCTTATACCCCTGCGTATTGAATAGGTGACCCGACTGCTTTAAGATTTTTTCTCTGGTTATTTCTGGGTTGCGCACACGCAAAGATACCGATCGGTATCTTAAAAGACCAACTTTTCTCTCGTATTTTCTTATTCTTTCTCTAAGTGGTTGTTTTTCAATCAGATTGGGCTGAATTTTGCGTTACTAGCGAGTAACCCATTTTTTTAATTGAAAACGCTTAAGCGCTTACTTTTTTATATTTCGCTCGCCCTCGGTGCTATAATTATTGCCTCCCTTACATCAGTTTTTCTGTTTAAGGACCGCATCATTCAGCAATTTATCACGGAGGCCAACAAGAGCCTGAGCACTCCTGTGAAAATCGGCAAAATCGATATTTCACCGTGGGACGATTTCCCCAATATGGCCATCGTATTTCATGATGTTTATGTTGAGGATAGCCACCCTGGCAACTACCCCCTGTTAACAGCCAAAAAAGTATCCTTTTTTCTTAACCCTATTGAAGTTTGGCAAGGTCAATATGCGATCCGCGGCCTTCAGATCCGCGACAGCGAGACTAACCTAAAGATCAATAGTGATGGTGTTAATAACTATACTGTTGTCAATAAAAATGCCGACAGCAATGGTGGGGGTGCAATCAGATTTGACCTTCGAAATGTAAAATTATTCGACACCAGGGTAAGTTATCGCGACCAGGAAAGAAATCAGGATCACACTTTTTCAAGTGACGAATTGGTTGCCTCCATAAATATTGACAATGAATTCTATAAAATATTGGCTAATGGAGATGTCACCACAGAACAAATTGGCGTGCAGTCCAGCCGCTTTCTGAAAATGAAACGCTTCATTGTAAATGCCGATTTACTCTACAACGATAAGGAGAAAGATCTCTTGATAAACCCTTCACAGCTCAATCTCCATGAATCACAATTTGAATTAGAAGGCTCTTATCAATTTAAGGATAAGAACCTGATCGACATGACATGCAATGGGAAAAACACCGACATACAAACGTTACTCTCTTTGCTACCTGAAACCACTAATGAAAGATTCTCAAAATATGAAAGTGATGGCGATGTGTATTTCAATATGATATTAAAAGGAGAAATCAGTGATAGGAAGGATCCGTCCATCTCCATTCGATTCGGATGTGAGAACGCTACCCTTTTTCATCCTGACTATAAATCGAGAATTGAGAACGCCAACATGGAGGGATCATTTGCCACTCCATCCTTTACCCGCCTTACTGAAGCAGTTCTCTTTCTAAAAAATGTGAGTGGAACTTTGAATGAACGCCAGTTTCAAACTGATCTGTCCGTTCAAAATTTCGAAAACCCTTATGTAAAATTTGTGTTCAAGGGCGATCTGGATGCAGCATCCATTATCAATTTTTACCCTATTAATGATCTTCAAGAGCTTACCGGAGACATAGGCATAGATATTTCATTTGAAGGGCAAACAGCATTGCTTAAGAAAAAAGCCACTGCCCAAAAAGTGATTGCCAATGGTTCAGTAGATATGCGAGAATTGAATTTCAAGTTTGGCAAGCAGGCCATCCAGTTTAAGGATATTAATGGCGCATTGCAGTTTACCAACAATGATCTTGCGCTAAGCAAAGTTTCGGGTAAACTGGAGAACAGTGATTTTGAAATGAATGGTTTCTTCAAGAACATCATCACTTTCCTAATATTCGAGAATCAACCCATAGGTATTGAAACCGATGTGAAATCTGACTATATAGATTTGGATCAATTGTTTGCCATTGGTTTTGGTAAAGAAGGATCATCCGATTATCAATTCACTATCTCCCCAGATTTATATCTCAATTTCAACTGTGACGTGAAATCTCTTCATTACAAGAAATTTAGGCCCACCAACATCACAGGTAATCTGCTGATTAAAAATAAAATGGCAGTGGCCCGGAATATTGATTTCAATGCAATGGGTGGAGCGTTGTCACTCAACGGAATCATTGATGCAAAAAACAACAAGGCCATCGATGTAATCAGTTCCTTTAAATTAAAGGGCGTACATCTGGACAGTGCTTTTTATGTTTTTGATAATTTCCAACAAACATTTATTCAGGACAAACATCTAAAAGGGCAAGCCTACGCAGATGTGGAATTAGAAATGACGTTGAATGAAAAATTGAAGTTGTTTCAGGAAACACTGATTGCAAACATTAGCACCACCATTAAAAACGGTGAACTCAATAACTTTGAGCCCCTACACAAGCTGGACAAATACCTGGACGATGACAATCTTAATCGTTTGCGGTTTGCAGACCTCAAGAATGACATTCATATCGAAAACAAAATTGTCTACATCCCACAAATGGAAGTAAGTAGCAACGTTACAACCATACAAATTAGTGGCACACATACCTTCGATCAGCGAATCGACTATCGGGTAATCGCTCCATTAAGAAGTAAAAAGAAGATTGATCCTGATGAAGCTTTTGGTGCTATTGAGGAAACCAACACTGGTAGCACTAAGATATTTTTGAAAATAGTTGGCACTACAGACAACTACAGTGTGATCTACGACAAAGAAGCGGTAAAGAAAAAAATTGTTAGCGACTTAAAAAAGGAAGTTGTAGAACTAAAGGAAGCCTTCAAACTAAAAGGAAAAATAAAGAAAAAAGAAATTGAACTGAAAGAGGACGATTACTTCGATTGGGGGGATTCTACTAAGGTGAATAACAACTAAGAACATTGCTATTTCTTCAAGATCACGCTAAAGGTAGACCCTTCACCTTTGGTTGATTTTACGTGTATTTCACCTTCCAATTTTTCGAGGGCTTCTTTTACAAGAAAAAGGCCGAGGCCACTTCCCTTTTCTCTGTCTTTCGACATGTAATACATTTCAAATATTTTTGATTTATCCTTACTCTCAATCCCCAATCCATTATCCACAACATCAATCCTGATCTTATCTTTCTCCGAAGAAGTATTAATCTCTATAAATTTTTCTTCCTTAGTTTGATCATGGTATTTGATTGCATTTGAAACCAAATTGTTGAGTATAACTTCCAATCGATGTGGATCAGTAAATACACGATGCACCCCAATGTGCATAAAAAATTTAATCCCATCCGCAGCAGGCATGTGTTTATGGGTATTAATTACTTGCTCAATAAGATAATACAGTTCTACAATTTCTTTTTTAACTCCCTGCCGGCTTTCCTTTGAAACAGTGATCATCTCTTTAATGAACCGCTCTTGCTTTTCAAGGGTTGTTCTCATCATTTCAAGATAAGTTTTAACCTTTTTTCCATCCTGTTCCTTTCTGGCCAAGTTCACCAAACCTATCATGGAATTAATCGGGGCACGTAAATCGTGTGATACCCCGTAGGCAATTCTATCGAGCTCTTTATTCGCATTAGTCAGTGCTTTGTTTTGCTCATTTCGTTTCTTCACCATCATCATCGCGTACACACAAACATTACCAAGGATTAACAAAACAATTATTGTATTTGCGTAAAAAAGATAATCTCTAATTTTTCTGGCTACCCTTCCCAAGCTCTCCGAAAATTCTATTTCTCTTGCCGTAATTGCTTCTCTATTCTTATTCAAGGTCGCAAGGAACTTCAATTCATGTTCTTCAATTGTTCCGGCCTCAACCGCTGATTTTATTTCATTTGCGAGAACAAATTTTTCATAAACAAGTAAATCCCCCCTTTCCCAAATGGAAATCGGTTCTGCCATCAAGGGAAAATTTCTAAATGAATTAAAAAGCCATATCATGTCTTCAATATCCTCTTCATGATTATTGCCCTGTAAAAACCCATCCCTGGCAACATCAGCCGGCCCCTTTTCGAGCAATGTCACCCGCGCTATACTATCACCACGTGGTATGTTGATATTTTTGATGAATGCCTCCCAGTCTTTTATATTCTGGGTATGAATATATGAGACAAGACTTTGTGTGGCATCTTTTTCACCTTTAGAATAATTGGATTCGCCATTGATATAGGCCCTCACAGAAGACATTGTCTTGAGCGTATAGTAATTAATTACAATCAGAACAATTGAAGATATAAAAATAGAAATGAGCAATCCCCAAAGAGGAAGGCTCTTTATCTCCTTAAACTTATCGTCCCAGCTCACACCTAAATCTATTTTACCTAACAAATTAAAGTCAAAATGGCTCACAAGCTGGATCAGTGTAAGGTTTACTCCATAATAGAAGAAATTACCTACCTAATTACAATTTTTTAGCGCGTTCCCAGTAGGTATCCATTTCTTCCAATGACATTTCTCCCAGTTTTCTGCCATCTTTTGCCGATTCTGATTCGAGATATTGAAACCGTTTAATGAATTTCTTGTTTGTACGTTCCAGTGCTTCCTCGGGATCAATATCAATAAAACGAGCGTAGTTGACCATTGAAAAAAGTAAGTCCCCAAACTCACTCATTATTTTTTCATTATTTGGCTCCGCGGAAGATTTAACCTCCATTTCATCTCTGAATTCGCGCATTTCCTCTTCTATCTTTTCCCAGACTTGCCCTTTATGCTCCCAATCAAATCCAATACCCCTTGCCTTGTCCTGAATTCGAATTGCCTTAACCAAGGCCGGCAGTGATGTAGGGACTCCTTCAAGAACAGACTTATTGCCATGCTTCAATTTCAATTTTTCCCAGTTGGCCTTCACTACCTCTTCATTTTCCGCTATTGTATCCCCATACACATGCGGATGGCGCTCTATCAACTTATCACAAATTGAGTTAAGTACATCGGCCATATCAAATGCCTTTCTTTCAGAGGCTATTCTAGCATAGAACACATTATGGAGCATGAGATCGCCCAATTCTTTTTTTACCTCATCCAAATCACCATCAAGAATCGCATCCGACAGTTCATAGGTCTCTTCGATAGTGAGATGACGCAAACTTTCAAGGGTTTGTTTTTTATCCCAGGGGCAATTTTCCCTTAGCTCATCCATAACCGTTAATAACCTATCGAAGGCTTTCAGTTTAGCATCACGATTTAAATCAGGTGAAACAGGGGGCTTTCTCATATTCAATTAAACTTAAATTATTAACGCAGTGTTATTAAGATGATTATTTTTGCCTAAAGTTAAGAAAGATGACAGTTCTACTTTTCTCCATCGGGTTTATCGGCCTCTTCTTTGTGTTAATGTCTGTTCGCCTTTTATTTCTAAAAGACGGGGAGTTCAAAGGAACTTGCGCCTCACAAAGTCCTTGGTTGGTTAAAGAAGGCGCTACATGCGGCTACTGTGGAAAAACCCTGACTACCGGAGAAGGATGTGCTGATCCTGATAAGGCATCTGAAACCAATTTCCCTCAGGTTAATCGCTCCTAAATAAGCAATCCAATCACCACTCTACAAATTCAGTGGGCTAATATATCTGTTTAGTCGATTCGTTTGTTTCTGCGCTATAGTGGTTAAATTCGCAGTCTCATTTTTTCATTTACGCTTGTGACTTTAATTAAATCGATTTCAGGAATAAGAGGGACAATTGGAGGAAAGCCCGGAGAGGCACTTACACCCCTTGATGTAGTAAAATTTTCCGCTGCCTATGGTACTTGGGTTAAGGCACAAAAAGGAAAAAAGGTAATCATCGGAAGAGATGCCAGAATCTCCGGAGAGATGGTGAGCCAGCTGGTGAGTGCCACATTACAAGGCATGGGCTTAGATGTGATAGATTTAGGCCTGTCTACAACACCTACTGTTGAAATTGCTGTGCCGAGAGAAAAAGCAGGCGGAGGAATAATATTAACCGCGAGCCATAATCCCATTCAATGGAATGCGCTCAAACTTTTAAATAATAAAGGTGAATTTATCTCGGCAGCAGATGGCGCTGCCATTTTAAAGATCGCAGAAGAAGGGAACATTGATTTTGCTCAAGTAGAAAAATTAGGAACCTATGAACAAAAGAAAGACTATATCAAGAAGCATATTGCGCTGGTAAAAAAATACCCTCTAGTTGATGCAAAAGCAATTAAAAAAGCCAATTTTAGAATTGCTGTAGACGCAGTGAATTCTACCGGAGGAATTGCAATACCAGAATTATTGGAAGCCTTAGGGGTAAAGAAAATAAAAAAACTGTACTGCAAGCCCAATGGGAAGTTTCCTCATAACCCTGAGCCTCTTCCTGAACATTTAAAAGAAATTAGTGCACTTGTGAAAAAAGGCAAGTACGACTTAGGCATAGTTGTAGATCCAGATGTAGACCGATTGGCATTGATACAAGAGGATGGAAAGCCATTCGGTGAGGAGTATACGCTAGTAGCAGTTGCTGACTATATCTTGAGCAAGAAAAAAGGAAACGCTGTTTCTAATCTCTCTTCCTCCAGGGCCTTGCGCGATGTCACAGAGAACGCTGGCGGAAAATATTACGCTGCTGCTGTAGGTGAGGTGAACGTGGTTAATGAGATGAAAAGAGTAAAGGCTGTTATTGGAGGAGAAGGTAATGGAGGAATTATCGTTCCTGATTTTCACTATGGCAGGGATGCTCTTATTGGTGTGGCCTTATTTTTAACTCACCTGGCCAAATCCGGAAAAAAGGTTTCCAAGTTGAGAAGCTCTTTTCCTCCCTATTTTATTTCCAAGAATAAGATCGAATTGACTGCTGATTTGAATGTAGATGACATCCTTGATCAAATCAAATCCAACTATCAATCAGAAAAAGTAAATACCATTGACGGAGTGAAAATTGATTTTGAGAAAGAAAAGGAATGGGTTCACCTTCGTAAATCCAATACTGAGCCCATTATCAGAATTTATGCTGAGTCACAATCAGAAAAAAAGGCTGACCAACTGGCTCAACAAATTATAAAAGATATTAAATTGATTACCGCTAAATCATAATTGTCATGAGTATCTATTTAGACAATGCAGCAACAACACCACTAGACCCTGAAGTATTTGAGGCCATGAAGCCCTTTCTTCTTCAAGACTTTGGCAATCCTTCTTCCACCCATAGCCATGGACGCAAAGTACGTTCTGCCATAGAAATGGGACGAAAGCGAATTGCTGAAATGCTCAACTGCACGCCCGGAGAAATAATTTTCACATCGGGCGGTACGGAAGCCGACAACGCGATAATCATAAGTAGCATTCATACTTATAACATCAAACATGCTATTTCTTCTGTGATTGAACATCATGCCGTTAGTCATACGCTGGAAGTGCTGGCTAAAGAAGGTGTTATTGAGTTGCATCTTGTAAAACTTGATGCAAGCGGAAATGTAGATTACAATGACCTAGAGCGATTGTTGAAGGAATACCCTGGCGCCTTAGTTTCACTCATGCATGCCAATAATGAAATTGGAAACTTGTTGGACATTGACCACGTTGCGGAATTAGTCAATAAATACAATGGCTACTTTCACTCGGATACCGTGCAATCAGTAGGTCATTATCGTCATGATCTCAAAAAACTCAAAATACATGCCATGACTGCTGCGGCCCATAAATTTCATGGACCAAAGGGTATCGGATTTATGTACATCAATAAGGATAAAAAAATACAACCATTCGTACATGGCGGAGCACAGGAACGCAACATGAGAGGTGGTACAGAAAATACGTTTGGAATTGTAGGCCTTAGCAAAGCGATGGAAATCGCTTATCATGATTTGGAGCACCACGCTGACTATATTAAAGGGCTTAAGGCAAGAATGATTGAGCTACTTAAAGATAATATTCCTGGCGTTACATTCAATGGAGCCTCCGGTGATCTTGATAACAGTCTCTATACTGTATTGAATGTTAGCTTTCCAGAATCTGAAGAGAATGAAATGCTTCTATTTAATCTGGACATGATCGGCATTTCTGCTTCTGGCGGAAGCGCCTGCTCAAGTGGAGCTTCTACCGGTTCGCACGTACTCAACGCACTCTACCCAGGGTCCATGCGTGGCGCTGTAAGATTCTCTTTCAGCAAATTCACTAAGCCTGAAGACATTGAACATACCGTTGAGAAGCTAGCAGAGTTATTTAAGGTAACCGCGTAGTCTAATCGACTACAAACTGGCACAAATTAAATGTGTGCTATTTGCTTTATTTTAAGAAGTGGTTTCTACTCCCAAAGCGATTGATTACTTCTTGTTCCAATTGGTCTCGATGATCAGGGTGGGCAATTTTAGTTAGCGCTATAGCGCGCTGATGGAGGTTCTTACCATATAAATAAGCCACTCCATATTCTGTAATAACATAATGAACGTGGGCTCTTGTAGTGACCACTCCCGCTCCTTGCTTCAAAAAGGGTACAATCTTGGAATCACCTTTTTTGGTTGTTGATTTCAACGCGATTATAGGTTTCCCCTCCTCAGACAACGATGCACCTCTAATAAAATCCATTTGTCCTCCAACGCCAGAATAGTGATATGACCCAATCGAATCGGAACATATTTGGCCCGTTAAATCTATTTCCAACGCACTATTAATAGCCACTACTTTGGGATTTGAACGTATGATTCTGCCATCATTTACGTAATCAGCTTCCAAAAATTGAAATTGAGGATTATCATCAATGAAATCATACAATACCCGCGAACCAATTGCGAATGAAGAGACAACTTTATGTGGGTGTTTTTTCTTAAATCTATTATTGATAATCCCCTTCTTGATTAGTTCCATGACACCATCTGAAAACATTTCAGTATGTACCCCCAAATCTTTGCAGTGATCCAGGTTTTTAAGAACTGCATCCGGAATGCATCCGATCCCCATTTGCAATGTTGAACGATCTTCAATAAGTCCAGCACAATATTTTCCTATAGCCTTATCCTCCTCCGTAATTCTATTTCCATAAATAACTTCAGGTAGAGAGTCGCTGCATTCCACTAACGCATCAATTTCGTTGATATGTATAAACCCATCGCCATGCGTTCTTGGCATATTTGGATTGATTTGAGCTATAACTTTCTTTGCGTGAAGGACAGCAGACCTGGCCACATCTACCGAAGTTCCTAAAGAACAAAATCCATGTTTATCTGGTGGCGACAGGTGTATCATTGCCACATCCAGTTTCAAAATTTGTTTCTCAAACAATCTGTTGATTTCACTAAGAAAAATAGGAATATATTCTCCACGTTCCGAATTAATAGCCTCTCGTACATTATCAGAAACGAATAAAGAATTAAAATAAAAACTAGATGCATAATCTTTACTCGCAATTGGCATATTGCCCAATGTGCTGATGGCCACCAACTCAACATTCCGAAGTGATGCTGAAGACTTGGCAAGTGCATCAAGTAGAAAATGTGGTGTGGCTGCGCTCCCGTGAATAAAAACACGGTCTTCAGACTCAATCAACTTTACGGCCTCTTCTGCTGAAACAAATTTTGATTTCATGACTAAAATTTATGGCGGTAATTTAATAAGCAATGATCAATAGCCGCTACGATATAAGTCAGTTAATTGAATTAATTTGCACTCATAATGGCATTACCGTCTATCTCATTTATTGGTTCAGGAAATTTGGCCTGGCACCTTGCTCCTGCACTGGACAATATAGGCTATAGTGTAAAAGAAGTTTATAGTAGAAATCCTAAGCACGCTCACCAGCTTACAAGCAGATTATATCAAGCTGAAGTGAAAGCTACACTGGACTTTTCAACTAGCCCATCTGAAGTATTTATCATTGCCGTTGCTGATGACTCTATTCAAGCTATTGCGCAGGATATCATATTGCCAGAAGATGCTATACTCGTTCACACATCGGGAAGCCAACCGTTAAGTGCGCTGGGATATGCTGCCACCCCCAACATTGGAGTTTTTTATCCACTACAAACATTTTCAAAAACAAAAAAAGTAGACTTCAAAAGCATTCCTATTTTTATTGAAACTGAAACAGAAGAGGCTGAAGCGATTTGTATTAAAATGGCTAAGCAAATCAGCAGTGACGTTAAGAAAATTGGCTCTAGAGAAAGAAAAGCACTTCACGTTGCCGCAGTGTTTGCTTCCAACTTTGCAAATCACATGCTAACCATCAGCAAAGATGTACTTCAGCAAAACAAACTAAGTTTTGATCTTCTGAAGCCATTGATTTCGGAAACAATCAATAAGGGGTTATCTATAGGCCCTGAAAATTCGCAAACGGGCCCCGCTAAAAGAGGTGATTTTGAAATCCTTGACAAACATGTTGAGTTTCTACAACACGATGAATCACTGGCTCGAATTTATAAAATGATTAGCCAGCATATCATCGATCGGCACGATGAAGACTAGCTAAAAACAAAAAAAGGCGATGAAATCATCGCCTTTTTTAATATAATTTATTCTTTCTTATTCCTGAGTAACCTCGCCTTTAATAGAAAGCTGCTTGAAGCCGTTTTCTACATTGGCCATTACCGTTACCGTTTTATTAAATCCACCCATTGCAGCTGCATTGTAAGTAGCCTTGATAAAACCTTGCCCTCCTGGAGGAATTGGGTCTTTAGTCCACGCTGGTGTGGTACACCCACATGATGCCTGAACGTTGGTGATTACAAGTGGTGTTTTTCCAGTATTTGTGAACGTAAATTCATGCGATACCGGTACATTTTGTTTGATTTTACCGAAATCATGAACTGCTGATTCCCAACCGAAAACAGCCATATTCGATGCTCCTGCATCATTGCCATTAGTGGCAGCAACCTGCGCAAAACAAGCAGCTGACAGAAAGAACATCACAACTAAAACTCCTAATTTTTTCATTTCTTTAGATTTTTAAAGGTTAAAACTTACTGCCCAACCTGTAACTCAAAAATACAAAAAATCCTTTTTGTGTCCCAGACCGTTCTACACAAACATCGCTAATCACTTCAAATCAGGCTGTTAATGAGATGGTAATAAGTGTTAATGACTTGTTAAACTTAAATTTAGGTATAAATACTCCTTAACTTTGTAAGGTGAGCAGGAATACATTAAGAATTGTAATTGTTTTAGCTACCATTAGTATTATCGGCATCGCGGTTACTCAAATCTATTGGGTGAGTAGGGCCCTCGATATTCGGGAAAATCAATTCAATAGAGACGTAAACACAGCCCTTAGAAATGTGGCAACCAAGGTTTTCGAAATAAATAAAACCCCTTCTCCTGCCAATAATCCTGTCAATCAATTATCAACCAACTATTTCGTGGTAGCCGTAAATGGTGTTGTTGATGTGAGTTTACTTGAGTTCCTTCTTGTTAGTGAATTCGAAAAGAAAAACATAACAGCTGATTTTGAATTTGGCGTATATGATTGCAGTGACAAGTGCATGGTATACGGAAATTTTGTTTCCTCTCGCCCTGAAAGGAAGCTGGCAAGCATTACCGATCTTCCTACATGGAAAGATGAGGGGTATTACTTCGGAGTTCAGTTCCCCTTCTTACAAGCCAACTTACTGAGTCAAATGGGTATCTGGGGATTCTCATCCGCAGTTTTATTGGTGGTGGTGCTTTTCTTTGTATATACCTTATTGGCCATACTGAAACAGAAAAGGCTTTCAGAAGTACAGAAAGATTTTATTAACAACATGACCCACGAGTTCAAAACTCCTATTGCCACTATTGCTATTTCTAGTGAGGTACTTAAAAACCCTGGCATTTCAAAAGAGCCAGACCGATTGCTGAAATACGCTACCGTAATTGAAACCGAAAACAACAGACTAAAACAACAAGTAGAGCGTGTACTTCAAATGGCACAGCTCGATGAGAAAAAAATTGAATTGAACACCGAGACTTTTGATGCCAATAAGTTGCTCAGCGAAGCTGTACAAAATTGTGCTCTTACTCTTCAAGAGAATAAAGGAAAAATTGAATTGAAATTAAATGGAGCTCAACATACAATCATTGGCGATAAGCTTCATCTGACTAATGTAATTAATAACCTTATCGACAATGCTGTTAAGTATAACAGCAATGATCCTCAAATTATAGTGAGAACCTATAATAAAAAAAATGCCTTCTGCATTGAAATAGAAGACAATGGGATGGGCATTGCATCGGAAAATCACAACAGAATTTTTGAACGATTCTATAGAGTTCCTACAGGCAATGTTCATGATGTGAAAGGCTTCGGATTAGGCCTTAATTATGTAAAACTTATAGTTGAAGCACATAAGGGTAGCATTACCCTTGAAAGCACTTTAGGAAAAGGAACCACCTTCAAAATTTTTCTTCCCACTGTATGAGCGTCAAGATATTGTTAGTCGAGGACGACCCAGGATTGGGTTTTGTTATCAAGGACAACCTCACTCACAAGCAATATGATGTAACACTGTGCACAGATGGAGAGGAAGCTCATCGACAATTTCTAGACCAGTCATTTGATCTGTGTATTCTTGATGTCATGCTTCCTAAGAAAGATGGATTTTCATTGGCCCAGTCTTTCCGGAGTAAGAATCAAAATGTTCCCATTCTTTTTGTATCCGCAAAAGGATTAATCGAAGACAAGATTGTAGGTTTTGAAAGCGGTGGCGATGACTATATCGTAAAACCCTTCAGCATGGAGGAGTTGTTTTGTAGGATTGAAGTTTTTCTCAGACGTACCAGTACGCAGGAAAACGAAACATCTTTTTCTATTGGCTCCTATCAATTTGACGGAAACAACATCACGCTATCACACAAAAATGGAGCAAAAACACTTACTCAAAAAGAAGCTGGGGTTCTAAAACTTCTTTATAACAACAAGGACAAGGTCTTAAAACGGGAAGAAATTTTGAAATCAATTTGGGGAGACGATGATTATTTTATGGGACGGAGCCTCGATGTTTTTATTTCAAAACTCCGGAAGTATCTCAAGCATGACCCCTCCATCCAGATTGTAAACTACCACGGAGTAGGCTTTCGATTGGAAGTGGGCTAACTCAGTACCTCTCGCAAGATCTGTACTGACCTGATGGATCCCATCGCATCTATATGATTGCCATAAAATCTTATAAAAGCATCTAATAAGATCCTTCTGTGATCGTTGCTCATTTTCACAGAATCTTCGTACTCACAATCAAGCAGCATATCAAGTACCTTTTCTTCTTCCTCATTCAGCATTAAACCTCCCAGCTCCACCTTAGCAAAAGGGCCAAAACCAAGATATTTGCTCAGCTTAATTAAAAAAATCAAATGAAAATTCTCGGGATGCTCTAATGCATCAAGTCTAATCAATGAATCAAAAATAAAATTGCACATCTCATCAGCGTGCACTTGTTCTTTAACAGTTTTATTTAACACCTCATTGATAAACATCCCAATGCATGATTTCCTCGGGTCGGACTGTATAGTGTGGTAAGGATGAGCGCATGTTGCCTCTTTTATTCTCAAAATTCCCGCATTTTCTTTATGGTAAACTACCAAATCCAAAAGCGTAAGAGGTTGATAAATGGCGATCTTACTTTTACCTGTTTTAGACCTGACGCTATTTACAATATAGCTCTGTAGCCCAAATGACTCCGTAAATATGTTGACAATGATTGACGTTTCACCGTAACGTGTGTAGCGAAAGACGATGCCTTTGGTTTTATGAAGCATTATTCAATAACAGCAATTTTCCCAACATGTCTTTCTGTTCCATCCTCTGCGGTAGCAAACACCAAATACATTCCTGTGTTTACGCGATCTCCATTGACTTGTCTTGCATTCCAAATTGCAGTACCTCCATTAGCTTTTGTTTGCCAAATCAATCTGCCACTGATGTCGGTGATTTTCACATTAGCATCGGTGTAAAGTCCATCAATAGCGACTTGGCCTATGAAGTCAGCAGTAACCGGGTTTGGAAATATTCTCACGCTAACAAATTGATTGGTGCTAAGAGTAGCTGCACCACGAAATGACGACATCCCTTTATCCGTCCCGAAGAACACCTCACCATTATTGGGATCAATGGCAATGGAAACTATTCTATTAGAGAGCAAAGGGCTGTTTTCTATAGTAAAATTATAGATAAGCTCTTCTCCAGTTGAGTCAAACAACCATACTCCATTATCTGTTCCCAACCACTTTCTGTTTCCACCATCTATGGCAATAGCCGTTACCTTTTCATCCCTGAGAAGAAACCGATTTTCAAATATAGGTCTTGATGCGTCCACATTGGTGCCAAATGCATTTCCAGGATTAGAAAAAAATACAACACCCATATCTGTTCCAATCCAAACTTGTCCATTTCTATCGTTGGCAATAGATCTTACTGCTGTAGAAGGCAAGCCGCCCTTTCCTGCCAAGCTGGACAAATAAACACTTCTATTTTCATTTTTATCAAAAACAATAATCCCTCCTCCTTTTAGAGGATCAATCACCATCCAAACCAATCCAGTGCGATCCACCAAAACATCAATTGGGAATTGTGCCAGCGGCTGGCTTATCGAAAATGATTCCCAACTTGATGAGAACAAATGCAAAGAAGGAGAAACGCCATAGTTCGCCACCCAAACTCCATCAGAAGAAATCTCTATTGCTGGAATCAGTAATTTATTGATGGGCTGTGTTTTTTGAAGCGGACTATTTGATTCATCAAAAATAACTGAACCTTCGCTAGTGATTCTCTCCAGCCCAAAACTTAACGATGAAATAAAAGTTGCATTAGCATTAATTCCCTGATCGGTAATGTCCGTTTTTAATTCTGTTGGTAGCACACTCCACTGCCCATTTACAAACTGATCGACATTCGAAATATTATTCAACGACTGAAGTGAACCTGAAAAGCCTCCTTTGCTATTTACAATCCGGTCATGTGAATACGTAACTCTCCATACTGCATTAGATGAAGGCCCATTAGGTTTGATGATATTCACCGAACC
>JBATLM010000094.1:0-16192 GCA_049289315.1 Cyclobacteriaceae bacterium | reverse complement strand
GTATTAGGTTATGTAGGTCTTATTTTGTTTTTATTTTTAATTGTCGCCATCCCTTTTTCTAATTACAGGTTTGTAAAAACACCTGCAATGGTATTGAAAGGAAATATGGCAGGAGCAATGGATGATCCAAGCGTTTATCCTTTGGTGACTAGGTTACAGATTTATGAGAGTGATTTAGAGTTACTCAAATGGCCTGATATAATTTATGGATATGGAACCGGTGATTTTAGGGATGTACTTCAGGAGCGATTTCAAGCCAATAACTATCAACGGCCTCTAGCAGAAAATATGGATTCCCATAGTGAGTATTTCGCACAACTGCACCGACATGGGATTATTGGGCTTGGACTATTTTTAGCTCTTTTAATCATCCCATTTAAGCATGCAATTAAGTACAAGAGTCCTCTTCTTGGCTCATTTATCATTTTATTTGCCATTACTGCTCTATTCGAGAATGTATTTAGCGCTCAAAAAGGGGTTACTTTCTTTGCTCTTTTTTGCCCCCTGTTGTGGCTTTTTGCTAAGCAGGAATACGAAGCAAAGACAGCATCTCATTCTACACCTTAAGTTCTGCCAGAAAAGTCATAAATTCGCCCAAAATTGATGTAAATGGCAGTCAATCTGGCGGCATGTGTAACGGCTTTTCTAGTTTCATTCCTTGTTCTTCCTGTGATAATTAAGTATTCACATCAGAAGAATTTGGGAGATGTTCCTGGTAGAAGGAAAATTCATAAAAAGGTAACTCCATCTTTGGGCGGGATAGCCATCTTTTTAGGGTTTGCTATGGCTTCTATGTTTTGGATGGATTTCAGCCAATGGGATTCTGTACGATTTGTTATGGCAAGCCTTGTGATCGTCTTTATTATTGGAGTAAGGGATGATTTGGTTCCTTTTCGAGCATTGCACAAATTGCTAGGCCAAATCGTTGCAGTAATTATTTTGCTTTTCTCGGGAGTTCATATAGCTTCTTTATTTGGATTTTTAGGAATTAATGAAATTCCCACAGCTGTAGGCTATACTTTAACAGCATTTATTATAATTGTAATCACAAACTCATTCAACTTAATAGATGGTTTGGATGGCCTGGCAGGGAGTGTTGGGCTGATAGCATTGATAGCATTTGGAGTGTGGTTTTACATTGCAGGTGACTTTGTATTTTCACTTTTTAGTTTTTCGATGGCTGGTGGTCTTTTGGCATTTCTGGTTTTTAATTGGGAGCCATCCGAAATATTTATGGGAGACACAGGTGCGATGGTGATAGGTATGTTGTTGGCCATCATGGCCATCCACTTTATGAATCTTAATAATGATTTGCCGGAGTTACATCCTGTAAAGTTCTCAGCAACGATTGCAAGTGCGGTAGCCTTTATAATCGTTCCTTTGTCTGACACTTTGAGAATAATAATAATAAGACTTTCAAAAGGGAAGTCTCCATTTAGCCCAGACAAAAGCCATATCCACCATGCCATTATGAGGTTGGGAGTTACTCATTCCAGGACAGCAATGATTCTTGGATTGGTAAATGCTTCCTTTCTTTTCCTTTCTTATTTACTCAGAGGGTATGGGGATCAAATCATGTTACCTTTAGTCATTGTGATTTCGCTGGCACTTAGTATAATTTTGGATCGTTTAATAATCAAGAAACTTGCTTCTAAAGCAATCTAATCAATGGAAGAAAGATTAAAGAAGATTGAAGTAGAACTACAGAATTTTGTTTCTGACACTAAAGACTCCCTTGAGTCTTTCCGTCTTCGCTTTATTAGCAAAAGGGGGCAAATAGCCCAGTTGTTTGAGGAGTTTAAGGCAATGTCTGGCGAAGAGAAGAAGAAGGTGGGAAAGGCTTTGAATGAGCTCAAAAAATCTGCTGAGTCTAGGTTCAAGGAGCTACAGGAGCAACTGGACTCGAATGGGTCAGGTGCTGCTGTGGATATTGACCTGAGCTTGCCCCCTGTTACGGATGCGATTGGTAATTTGCACCCCCTCAACCTGACTCGCTACAAAATAATTCAAATCTTTGAAAGACTTGGGTTCAACGTTTCAGACGGCCCGGAAATCGAAGACGATTGGCATAATTTCTCAGCCCTCAACTTTCCGGATAATCATCCAGCTAGAGAAATGCAGGATACCTTTTTCATCGAGAAGAATCCGGATATGCTGTTGCGCACCCACACATCGAACGTTCAAATCAGGTTGATGCAGAAGCAGAAACCTCCAATTCGTTCTATCATGCCTGGGAGAGTTTATCGCAACGAAGCCATATCAGCACGGGCGCATTGTTTCTTCCATCAGGTGGAAGGACTCTATGTAGACAAGAACGTGAGTTTTGCAGATTTAAAACAGACGCTCTATCATTTTGCCAAAGAGATGTATGGCAAGGATATCAAAATTCGCTTCAGACCCTCATTCTTTCCATTTACGGAGCCCAGCGCTGAGATTGATATCTCTTGCTTGATTTGTCAAGGAGATGGCTGCGCGGTCTGTAAGCATAGTGGTTGGGTTGAGATTGCAGGATCTGGAATGGTTCATCCTAATGTATTGAAAAATTGTGGTATCGATCCTGAGGAGTACACTGGGTTTGCCTTTGGAATGGGTATTGAACGGGTTACGCAATTGCGCTACCGTGTGAATGATCTCAGGCTTTATTCTGAAAATGATATCCGATTCTTGAAACAATTTAAACCAGTCATTTGATGGGTTTTCCCAAAATAAAATCTGTTGGTATTGTAGGGGCGGGAACGATGGGTATTGGTATTGCTCAGGTTTGTGTGCTTTCAGGGTATTATACCTATTTGTTTGACATCAATACCGAGCTGGTTGTAAAAGCGCTTATTCAAATTGAAAAAAATATAGAAGGAGGCGTGGCCAAAGGCAAAGTTACTGCCGAGCAAAAAAAAGAGGCACTAGCCAGATTGGGCACAGTTAACGAATTGGCCAACCTTAAAGCTGATTTAATCATCGAAGCTATAGTTGAAAAACTGGAGGTAAAACAAAAACTCTTTTCAGAGTTGGAAGAGATAAATAATGGAAAAGCAATTTTAGCTACGAATACCTCTTCAATTCCAATTACGCAAATAGCAACTGGCCTGAAAGATCCTTCGAAGTGCGTTGGATTGCATTTTTTTAATCCTGCTCATATTATGAAGTTGGTAGAAATAATTTCTGGAGTAGCCACCGCGCCAGCGTTGGTTGAGCTGATGAGAGTTTTCTCACTTTCAATTAACAAAGTGCCTGTGCAGGCAAAAGATTCTCCTGGTTTTATCGTTAATAGGGTTGCAAGACATTATTACGTTGAGGCATTACAGATTTTAGAAGAGAATGTGGCCGATGTGGAGACCATTGATGCGCTAATTCAATCATCCGGGTTTAAGATGGGGCCATTTAAATTGATGGATCTCATTGGGGTAGATACTAATTTCTCGGTAACCACTTCGATGTACAACAGTTTTCATCAGGCTCCTAAATTCAGACCTAGTCGAATTCAGGAACAAAAGGTAAATGCAAAAGAATTGGGACGTAAGACGGGAAAGGGTTTCTATGATTATTCGAATAAGTAAAGCTTTACTATTATCATCAATTTTATTTTCATGTGATCCGAATCTGGTAGATGACCCGATTCCCATCGTAAGCTTTAATGAGGTGGTGGTCAATTTGTCTTTCCCTGCTTTTGTTGATTTGAATAGAGAGGGGGGATATAAAGATATCAGTGATTTAGGTGGTGGCGTAAGAGGAATAATTCTTTACAGAGTTTCTTCATCGGCTTTTGTGGCTTACGAAAAAAATTGCTCCTATACGCCCAATGAGGCTTGCTCCACTGTGGA
Organism: Cyclobacteriaceae bacterium; assembly: GCA_049289315.1. Taxonomy (GTDB): domain Bacteria; phylum Bacteroidota; class Bacteroidia; order Cytophagales; family Cyclobacteriaceae; genus ELB16-189. The sequence goes on along the minus strand of JBATLM010000094.1, from coordinate 12,374 downwards.
AGCCCATAGTTCCGGCCTATTTATGATCGATCCTTGCTGTACCTCATCGTTTAATTTTTCAGATGGTTTACCAACAGGTGGCCCGGCTTGGCGACCACTAAGACAATACAGAACGCAATTAACAGGTGGTGTGTTGACGATTACTGATGAGATTATCAACTGAATCAGTTAGGAAGCTGAAATACAAATTTGACTGAAACTTTTTCTTTCAATACGACTCCGTCATTTTTTGCTGGCATCCATTTTGGGCCGTTCTCTATGAGTCGAATCAGTTCTTGATCGCATCCAAACCCAATACCCTTTTCTACGTTAAAATCTGACGAATTACCGTCAGTGTCTACCAAAAAGCTTACCGTCACTTCTCCACTGATTCTATTGTCGACTGCTTCCTTTGGGTATTGCACGTTATCATTTAGGTATTCTCGATATTCATCTTCTCCTATAATTGGCCTGGCGCTGATTGAATTTGTTGGAGTAGACTTCATCTCTTTATTGCCCGCTCCTGAAAGGGTGGAAGGTGAAGCACTCTTCTTAAGAGCATCAGATCTAATTCTTCTTGTCTCAGTTTTTAATTGAGCGATCTCCTCCCTCTCGAGGATCTCAACATCTTGAGTTATTGGTGAAACATCTTCAGTGATCGTTTCAAATTCTGTATTCTCCAATTCCGCTTGTGTGGCCGAAGTAGTAGCTTCTCGCAAGGCTTGAGAAGCAGGCAAAGGTACTTGGTCATTTTTAGCAATCTCTTTTGGTAGGCTTTTAGTTTTAGCAATTGGTTTGTCCTCTATTGCTTGTATGATTTCCTTATTTTTGAAATTATCTTTGCTGCTTTGGGTAGAATCCTGTTCACTGCCAGTAGTGGCCTCTTCTGACTTAATTTCTTTTTTAAGTGCTAGCGAATCGTTAGACCTTTCTGGTGTGATTTGAAAAACCAGATAAGTAATGGAAATGACAAGTATAATTGATGCGGCAATCCGTAGTGGCCAATAATACCTTTTGTTATTTTTTTGAATCTTCTGATTCAAAAAAATAACATCTTCTGCGAACTGTTCAGGTGTTGTTAAGTCAGTGCCCTCTAAAGCATCGGCCAAAAAGGGATCCTCAAGTGCCCGCATTTCTAACTTATGCATTTCTGCCGGACTTAGCTCTCCTTTAAGATACTTAGCAATATCGTTTTTTCTGTCATTCACTTTGCTCCATACAAATTTTAAGGTTTCGCTTTCCGTTTTGAATATGACTCTTAACTTTTTTTAATTCTATCCCAGTGTGGTCAACAATCTCTTTGTAACACATCTCTTTCAAATAAAACAACTGTACGCAGTCCTTTTGACCGCTTCTGAGTTGTTCAATGCATTTTTCAAGTTTAGCGAGTTCAACTTCATTATTATTCTCAATATCATGATGCAAAATGAAGGTAGTTTCCATAATACTTTCGCTAATTTCTTCCTTGATTACCTTTTTTTGTGCCCTTAAATGCATTAAACAATGGTTTCTGGTAGTAGTATAAAGCCAGCTTTTGAAGTATTCTATTTCATGCTCTTTTAGGTTTTGGTTCAGTTTTTCAAAAACCAGCATCACGGCATCCTTTGCTTCATCACGATCTTTGAGGTATTTAAGGCATACACCGTACATGAGGGCACTATACCTCACAAACAAGTCAGCAAGAGCAGATTGATCACTTTTTAGTTTAAATAGCTCAATTAACTCTTCGTCACTTCGCTCAGACGATTCCTTTACCACAAACATTTCACCTCAATTTAATTTATTTCTGAAATTTTTATGGAATTCTGGTTGATGCAGCATCCTAGGGGTACATCAAACATAAAATGTCATGAAAAGGAAAATTATTGCATTGCTTATAATGATTTCGTCAACAGTTGGATTGGCTCTGGGGCAGGTGAGAACAATTACAGGAACTGTCTCAACAAACAACGGTTCTCCGTTAAAAGGTGTAAATGTACTGCTTGTCGGGTCTTCGGTATCGACTGCAACTGACCGTCAAGGTAAATATTTTATTGCTGTACCTGATACTGGAGGGGCCTTGCTCTTTTCTATCTCTTCATTTCAAGCGAAGGAGGTAAAAATTGGAAGCACTAATACTATAAATGTGGTGTTAATCCCATTTCACTTGCCACTTGTAGAAGCTGAGGACTATATGGAAATGAAACTCAAATCGACCAAGAGGTATGACATGAGTAAATCCTTATCAACCGGAAGCCAAGCGCCTTCTCATTATAGGGAAATGCAACAGCCAGAATGGAATACAGAAGAGTATGATGGGATTTATGAAAATATTTTTCATGGCGCATTACAAAACCCATTATCAACATTTTCTATTGATGTAGATGCTGCCTCTTATAGCAACATACGAAGGTTTATTAATAATGGACAACGACCACCCAAAGATGCGGTAAGAATAGAGGAGATGATCAACTATTTTCAATATGATTATGTACAACCAAAAGGAAATGACCCATTCTCCATCTATACGGAAATATCAAGTGCGCCATGGAATGAGAATCATCGCTTAGTACACATTGGCCTTCAAGGGAAGAAAATTCCGACAGAAAATCTACCAGCTTCGAATCTTGTTTTTTTAATTGATGTGTCCGGATCTATGTCCAGCGCTAACAAACTACCTTTGTTGAAAGCTTCCTTTAAGTTGCTGGTTAACCAGCTTCGTGCTCAAGACCGAGTTGCAATAGTAGTTTATGCAGGTGCTGCTGGTTTGGTATTGCCATCTACTTCTGGCGCATGCAAAGAACAAATAATCGAAGCTTTAGATAATCTGCAGGCTGGAGGCTCTACAGCTGGAGGCGCAGGAATTGAATTGGCATATAAAGTGGCGAAGGAAAATTTCAAGGAGAGCGGGAATAATCGGGTTATCATCGCAACTGATGGGGATTTTAATGTTGGAGCTTCCAGCAATGCTTCAATGGAGCGCCTTGTTGAAGAAAAGAGAGATGACGGAATATTTCTAACAGCACTTGGATATGGAATGGGTAATTACAAAGACTCTAAAATGGAAATATTGGCCGATAAGGGGAATGGGAACTACGCTTATATTGACAATATCCTGGAAGCTCAAAAAGTGTTAGTAAATGAATTTGGGGGGACTCTATTTACGATTGCTAAGGATGTGAAATTGCAAGTAGAGTTTAATCCAGCTAAAGTTCAGGCCTATCGGTTAATTGGATATGAAAACAGAGTGTTGCGTAACGAGGATTTTAATAATGACAAAAAAGATGCAGGTGATTTAGGTTCTGGACATACAGTTACTGCGCTTTATGAAATAATACCTGTTGGAGTAGAAAGTGAGTTTTATAAAATAGATGAACTTAAATATCAAAATCTTGTAAAAAATTCTTTTGCGACAATAACAAAGGAATTACTGACAGTAAAATTTAGATACAAAGATCCAAGCGAGAATAAAAGCAAATTAATTGTTCATTCCTTAAAGGATAACGTTACCCAACTTGAAAAGACTTCGGATAATTTTAGATGGTCTGCCGCTGTAGCTGGGTTTGGGATGATACTACGGGAGTCTGAATTCGCTAAAGGGCTTACCGCGGAACAGGTGTTGCATTTAGCTCAAAATGCCCGGGGAGTTGATAAGGAGGGGTATAGGCTTGAGTTTATTAACCTGGTAAGGACTCAAAGCATGGTTGCAAAAAGGTAGAATGATAACCTGAAGCCACAAAAAAGGCGACCTCAAAAGTGACTCGTTTTGTTGAGTGAGAGCGAAACATCCCTTATTTTAAGGTCTAAATAGCGAAAGATTCTTCTCCGCCAACTGGCGGATCAGAAAAACGTCATTCCTTAACTTTTGAGCCAGCTTTTTTTTGAATTTTACCCTTGTTTTGTTTTGAATCAAAGAGGAACTTTGCAGTTCAATTCTTAATGAAATGAAAAACACCATCAGCGCGGTTATTATCACATTTAATGAGGAGGCTAATATTGGCCGCTGTATTGATTCATTGAAGCCAATCGCTGATGAAATAATAGTGGTGGACTGCTATTCTAGTGACGCAACAAAAGAAATCTGTCAGAGAAAGCAAGTGACTTTCGCTGAGAATGAATTTTTTGGCTTTGCTAATCAAAAGAATTTTGCGGCCTCACTAGCGACTTGCGAATATATATTATCTCTTGATGCTGATGAATACCTTTCTCCAGATTTGACAAAATCGCTACATGAGGCGAAGCTGGATTTGAATATGGACGGCTATACAATGAATAGACTTTCAAGCTATTCGGGAGAGTGGATAAGAACCTGCGGTTGGTACCCTGATACAAAATTGAGGTTGTGGAAAAAGGGGATGGGAATATGGACCGGACAAGGCATCCATGAACGAGTTGAGATTGAAGGAGAGTATACTTCAAAACACCTTGAAGGAGATTTATTACATCATGCATACGATAACATCACTCAGTTTTTAGAAAAAATACAGAGGTACTCGGACATTTATGCAAGAGAGCATAGGTATAAAATATATTCGTCTGGGTTTAAAATTTTTTACAAAACCACCTTTGCCTTTGTCAAGAGCTTCTTCCTTAAACGTGGTATATTAGATGGTTACAAAGGGTTATTAATTTCAGTATGTAACGCCAACTTTGTTTTTTACAAGTATTCAAAACTGCGAGAAGCAAATAATGAACTAAGTACGTCTTTAATAATTTCAACCTACAATAGAGAAGACGCTCTGGAAATGGTTCTTCTAAGTGTCTTGAATCAATCTGAAATGCCCGATGAGGTTATTATTGCTGATGATGGCTCTCAAAATGATACACGGGAACTAATAGAAAAGTATCAATCCCAATTTGCTACAAAGCTAGTTCATTGTTGGCATGAAGATTTAGGATTTAGGGCAGGACAAATAAGAAACAAAGCCATTGCGATGGCTACGCAGGACTATGTAATAAGTGTTGATGGCGATATGGTTCTTCATGAGGATTTTATCAAAATGCATAAAAAAGCAGCATGGAATGGGCGTTTTATTCAAGGGTCCCGTGTTTTGCTGTCAGACAATACCACGAGAAGAGTTATTGAGAATAAACTCCTTAGTGTATCCTTCTTCGAAAGGGGCATTCGGAACAGGTTTAATAGTTACTTCTCCCCGTTTCTATCAAAGATCATATCAAGATCTACTCGTAAGCTAGAGGGCACTAGGACGTGTAACATGGCATTTTGGAAATCTGATTTTGTTCAAATCAATGGGTTTAACGAAGACATCGTAGGCTGGGGAAGAGAAGATACTGAAATGGCAGTACGACTAATGAACACAGGTGTGAAACGATATAATTTGAAGTTTGCGGGATTTGGATATCATTTGTTCCACCCAGAGAATTCAAGAGAAATGCTTTCAGTGAATGATGGAATTTTAAGTAAAACGATTTCTGAGAGACTAAGGAGATGCACTAATGGAGTCAATAAGTATATCACCCTGAGTGAAGCTTAACGATGAAAGTTAGTGGATTTACTTTTATCCGTAATGCCGTTCAATACGATTACCCTGTAGTTGAGGCTATCACATCTATTCTTCCTTTGTGTGATGAGTTCATTGTTGCTCTGGGGAATTCTACAGATTCTACACGTGAATTGATCCAATCCATTAATTCACCTAAGATCAAAATAATAGATACTGTTTGGGATGATGCGCTACGTGAGGGTGGACAAACTTTTGCTATAGAAACAAATAAGGCTTTCGAGAGTATTTCTCCTGAATCCGATTGGGCATTCTATATCCAAGCAGATGAAGTGGTGCATGAGAAATATCATGATAATATTCGTCTGGCGATGAATAAATACAAGGATGACAAGAGGGTGGAGGGGCTTCTATTTAATTATATCCATTTCTATGGCTCATACGATTATTTGGGAGATGCGTACAGATGGTATCGCAGAGAGGTGCGACTAATAAAAAATGATAAGTCTATCGTTTCTTATAGAGATGCACAGGGATTTAGGAAGAAACCCAACATAAAAATCAATGCAAAACTGATTGATGCTTATGTATTCCATTATGGTTGGGTGCGCGATCCCAGAAAGATGCAGGGAAAAAGAAGGTCGTTTAATCACTTCTATTTTGATGATGAGTGGATTGATAAGAATGTTGGTGAGGCTGAATCTTTTGACTACACCGAAATTGATGCCCTGAGGAAATTTGACGGAACTCATCCTAAGGTTATGCAACCTCGAATTGAGGCCATGAACTGGAAATTTGACCATGATATTTCCAGAAATAACCTTAAGCTAAAAGATCGGCTAAAGCGGGTCATTGAAAAATGGACGGGATGGCGTATGGGCGAATTTCGCAATTATAAAATCATCTGACCCATCTCCCATTCTTTTACTATTTTTGGGTCTTTATGGAAGAAACCCCACGTGAAAAATATACCGAAAAAGAAAGGGTAAGCGTCTTCAATAACGAGTTTTTGCCGCATATCAATTCCATGTATAATTTTGGATATAGGCTTACGCTTGATGAAGATGATGCCAAAGACCTCGTTCAGGATACCTACCTGAAGGCCTATCGTTTTATAGAATCATTCCAAAAAGGAACTAATGCAAAAGCATGGCTGTTTCGAATTCTGAAAAACAGCTTTATTAATGATTACAGGAAGAAGAGTAAGGAGCCTAATAAAGTTGATTATCAGGAAGTAGAGAGTTATTATAACTCTGATGATGTAGATCGTCAGATCACCACTGACTTAAGGGTGGAGTCCCTTCAGGATATGATTGGAGATGAAATCTCCAACGCTCTGAATTCATTGGATGTCGATTTCAGAACGGTTATTATTTTATGTGACCTGGAAGGATTCAAGTACGATGAAATGGCAAAAATTCTGGACATTCCGATTGGAACGGTTCGGAGTAGATTACACAGAGCAAGAAATTTATTAAAAGATAAATTGAGTGTTTACGCAAAAAAAATGGGTTACAAAAACCCTTAGCTTATGAGCCTTCTCGACAATCCATTTACCAGTCCAAACGGTAAAAAAATTACCTGCCTCGAAATGCTACAAGCCATATTGGATGGTGATGCTACGGAAGAACAGCAGCAATATTTCAGGAAGCACATGGACGAATGTATGCCATGTTACAGATCTCATGAACTTGACATGCAGATCAAGGAATTGATCAAATCGAAATGTTGCGGAGATCATGTGCCTCCTGATTTGGTTGAAAAGATTAAAAGCCAGGTGAATTCTATCTCCTGATGCCTGGAAAAGCAATTATTTTCTCCGCTCCCTCAGGGTCTGGAAAAACGACTCTTGTCAGATATCTCCTTGATAACAACTCCGATCTTGATTTTTCCGTATCGGCCTCTACACGCGATAGAAGAGGAAGGACGGAGCAAGACGGTAAAGATTATCATTTCCTTACTCCCGAAATATTTAAGAATAAAATTGATAACGGGGAATTCATCGAATGGGAAGAGGTGTATGAGGGTAATTTTTATGGCACCTTAAAATCGGAAATACAACGAATTTGGGATTCGGGGAAGGATGTGATTTTTGATGTAGATGTAAAGGGTGGAATCAGTCTAAAAAAATATTTTGGTGATAAGGCACTTTCAATCTTTGTTAAGGTTCCTTCGTTGGAAGTACTAACAGAACGGTTAAAAGACCGTGGCACGGAAACAGAGGAAAGCCTGTCAAGGAGACTTTTCAAGGTAAAGTTTGAAATGACTTTTGAAAATAAGTTTGATGTCGTTTTATTAAATGACGACCTTGATAATTCTAAGAAGAAAGCACAGGCACTTTACGATGAATTCAAAAAATCATAGAGCATATCTATGGAGTTGAAGAAAAAGATTGGACTTTTTTTTGGATCCTTTAACCCCATTCATGTTGGCCATTTGATAATTGCCAATAGCATGCTCGAGAATGGCGACCTGGATAAGGTCTGGTTTGTTGTATCTCCTCATAATCCCCTAAAATCAAGTAAAAGTTTACTGCATGAATTTGATAGACTTGATCTTGTTCGGGCTGCCATATCAGATAATTATAAATTTGAAGTTTCTGATGTGGAATTCCATCTCCCAAAGCCAAGTTACACTGCCTATACGCTGGCCCATCTTACTGAAAAGAATCCTGAAAAGGATTTTGTGCTAATCATAGGTGAGGACAACCTGAAGAACTTCACCAAATGGAAAAACTATTCTCAGATACTTGAAAACTATCATTTGTACGTTTATCCTCGTCCGCAGGTAACAAAATCGGATTTGATTCGTCATCAGAATGTGAAAATGGTAGAATCTCCGCTGCTCGATATATCGGCTACATTTATAAGAAAATCGATACGGGACAACAAGTCCATCCGTTATCTCGTACCTGAATCTGTAGAGCAGATGATAAAATCCAAAGGGTTCTATCTTTCTTAAATATTCTTGTAATTCAATATGCCTTTGTTTGTGTCTTTACGCACATTAAATGTCCTTGTACTTCTGCTAGCAACTCACGGGTTGTTACTTGCAGGTGGAATTAAAGGAACCATAAAGGCGGATGATGGAACGCCACTTGCTTTCGCAACTATTTTTGTAAAGCAAACAGGGTCTGGAGCAGTAACGGGGTATGATGGGCAATACGAAGTTTCACTCATTCCTGGCACCTACGATATTACATTTCAATACCTAGGATATGAGGCGGTAACTCGTCAGGTTGAAATTGCAGAGGAGTTTGTAGAATTGAACCTGACACTTAAAAGCCAGGCAATTGTACTTCAAAATGTAATCATAACTGCTGGTAATGAAGATCCTGCCTACACAATCATGAGGAAGGCTATATCCAAAGCAAAATTCCACACACAGCAAATTGACACCTATTCAGCGAAGGTATATGTCAAGGGGAAGGGGAGATTAAAGGATTACCCCTGGCTTGCAAAAAAAGCCTTGGAGAAAGAAGGGATATCCAAAGACCGCCTTTTTATTTCGGAATCTGTAAGTGAAGTGACTTATACTCGTCCCAATAAGTTTGAAGAGAAAGTGATCGCTGTTTTTAGCGATGGAAATGATAATAATACTTCGCCCAACGAATATGTGTTTGGTAGTTTTTATGAACCTGAAATAGCAGAGACGATTTCACCACTTTCGCCCCGAGCATTTTCTTATTACCGTTTTGAATATTTAGGTACGTTCACCGATCGTGAATATAGTGTAAGTAAGATTAGAGTCACCCCAAGGTCTAAAGGTGATAATGTATTCGAGGGAATTTTATTTGTCGTTGAGGATTGGTGGAGTATTCATAGTCTGGATTTCAAGGTGATGAAACTGGGTATTGACTTTGAGGTAAAACAAATTTATAATCCAATCGAAGACAAAGCATGGCTTCCTGTGTCACAACAATTTAAGGTTGATGGTAAGGTGTTTGGTTTTGAATTTGAGTACAACTACCTGGCTACTGTAAAAGACTATAAGATATCACTCAATCCTGATCTTGAGTTGGATATGAAGGTGATTGACGAAAAAATTGAAAAAGAATATGCCAAGGAAATCAAAACTCAGTTTAGTGCTAAGGATCAGGATTTGAAGGAAAGATTGGAAGGTGGAAAGGAGATCACCAATAAAGAACTACGGAAACTTATTAAGGACTACGAAAAAGAAGAACGCCAGCAAACAGATCAACCTGAGGTAATATCCGACACAAAGTATTCGGTGGATTCCTTGGCGTTTAAGAAGGATTCGATTTTCTGGGCTGACATAAGGCCTATCGCATTAACCTTGGAAGAAATAAAGGGCTACGAGAAATCAGATAGTCTTGCAGAAGTTGAAAAGAAAAAACAGGAAGGGGATACACTAAAGTCGTCAAAGCATAAAGGGTTTCAAGTGTGGGATGTACTCATTGGCGATAACTATAAACTTTCAGAAACCTCTAATTTTTTAATTCATTCTCCTTGGGGTGGGTTCAACACAGTGGAAGGATTGAATCTGATTTACAAGTTGGGATATGTAAAAAGATGGATAGAAAGAGATTCGCTGGATGAATCACAACGACCAATTGTAAGGCGACTTGAGCTTACTCCTATTGGAAGGTATGCTTTTGGTAGGGAGAGGTTTTCAGGCATGTTTCGTGCAGATTATCGCTCTACCAATAGTAGCATCACTATTGAAGGAGGACGATATGTGAAACAATTTAACGCAGATGAGCCCATTCATCCGTTCGTAAATACATTTACAACGTTGTTGCTAGAGAAAAACTTGATGAAGCTTTACGAACAGGATTTTGTCCAGGTAAATTACAGGCAACGACTGGATGCAAAATTCACTTTAACTACAAATTGGAATATTGCCAAAAGGTATGAACTATATAACTCATCCGATTTCGGATTAAATAATAGAGATAAAGAATCGTACACTCCCAACGCACCGATTAACCAACTGCTAGTAACTACGGGTTTTCAGAATCACAATGCATTGATTGGATCAATAGCAGTCGAAGCCAGACCCTGGCAAAAGTTTAGAATTAGAAATGGAAGAAGGTATAGTGTAAAAAACTCATCACCACTGTTTACGGTTAGCTACAAGAAAGGATTCAATGACGTGTTCAATAGTGATGTGGATTTTGATCTTGTTGAAGTCGGATATAAGCAAAGCATTCGGATGGGTATTCGGGGCAGGCTTGATATTGCTTTGAAAGGGGGCAAGTTTATCAATTCTGAGAAAATGTACTTTATGGATTATGCTCATTTTCTGGGCAACCAAACGCCATTCATCACCACAGATCCCGTAGGCAGCTTCAGGTTACTTGATTATTATCTTTATAGTACACGCGACAAATATTTTACCGGTAATGTCCACTATCATTTCCGCAAGTTTTTAATTACACAATTTCCAATGGTTCGTCTTACGGGGGTTACTGAAAATATTTTTGTCAATTACCTGGCATCACCTCTCTCTAATGATTATACCGAATTAGGATATTCGCTGGATGGAATTCTTAGAATATTCCGCCTAGAAGGGGCTGTGTCATTTTCAGGTGGTAGCTACCAGACCTATGGCTTTAGGATTGGAGTGGCAACAAGCGTAGGCGTAAACTTCGATTGACCTTTTGAAGCTTTATTGTAGGCTTTAAATCCCTACTTTTGCGATGTATTAAATCATCCCATGATTAAAGAACTTGAATGGAACGATTTCCTTGCGCTTCGGTCGAATATCCCTGTAGTGGATGTGCGCTCTCAGAATGAGTTTGCGGCCGGGCACATTGCCAACGCGATTAATATTCCATTATTAAACAATGAGGAAAGAATTGCTGTCGGTACTGATTATAAACAAAAGGGAACGAAGGAAGCCATAAGAACTGGGTTTCGCTTGGTAGGTCCACGCATCAATCAAATTGTAGATGCAGCTGAAGAGGTCTCAAAAAACAACGAGCTGATCATACACTGTTGGCGAGGTGGAATGAGGTCGTCTAACTTTAGTCAGTTTGTAGGAATGGCGGGTATCAATACACACGTTCTAAAAGGTGGTTATAAAACATATCGCCAAAAGGTTCATGAATTTTTTAAGCGCCCTTACAAGATCATATTAATATCAGGATGTACAGGGAGTGGTAAAACTGAGGTGCTGCTTAAATTGAAAGAACAAGGTGAGCAGGTAATCGATCTCGAAGGATTGGCTAATCACAAAGGTTCCGCTTTTGGTGGGCTGATGATGCCGCCCCAACCGACAACGGAGCAGTTTGAGAATAATCTTTTTGAGCAACTTAACTCATTTGATATTTTCAAGCCGGTATGGGTGGAGGATGAATCTATAGCAATAGGGCGAATATTTTTGCCGACTGATTTTTGGGCGACCATGCGGGAGAGTGCTGTTGTTATGTTAGATGTTGAGAAAAAAATCAGAATACAAAGGTTGGTAAATGAATACGGTGATGCAGATCATGAACAGTTTCATGAATCAATGAAAAGAATAACCAAGAAACTGGGCGGCCAACACTTCAAGACCGCTAAAGAAAAGCTGGATCAAAATGAAATGCATAAGGTAATGGAGATTTTACTTACCTATTATGACAAGGCATATCTTGGAAGCTTAGAAAAAAGAAAGCCCGAGATTTTTGGTAATGTTGAGTGGAACGGAAACGATGCACTTATAGCAGCAAAACAACTTATTGAAATATCTAAACATAGGAGAATAGTCTAATGGAAATAAAATTAACACAGTATAGCCATGGTGCAGGATGTGGATGTAAAATATCACCAGCTATTCTGGAGACGATGCTACACTCTGATCAAGCAAAGTCAATATTTCCATCATTGTTGGTGGGAAATGAATCGAAAGATGATGCAGCAGTATTTGATTTGGGGGATGGAACGTGTATAGTAAGCACTACTGATTTTTTCATGCCTATTGTCGATGACCCTTTTCTCTTTGGTGGAATAG
>JBATLM010000093.1:0-29246 GCA_049289315.1 Cyclobacteriaceae bacterium | reverse complement strand
GCATAGGCCATGGCAAAAACAGTAGCTACCAGAATGGCAATACGTGTGGCTAGCGGGGACCGAAAGTTAAAGCCCATATTTTTCCATTCTCCTATACAGCGAGGCTCTGGTTAATCCGAGTTCGTCTGCAGCCTTTGAGATGTTGCCGCTATGGAGTTGTATGGCCTTTACAACCGCAGCCTTTTCTACATCATCCAGATTCAAAGTGTCACTTTCAGTGCTTGGGCCACCTTTTCTGTTAAACAGGAAATCACTCTCTTGAAGAGTAGGAGAGTCAGCCATTATTACAGCTCGTTCAATGGAATGTTGCAACTCTCTGATATTTCCAGGCCAAGCGTATTTCTTTAGTTTTACAATAGCTCCTTCAGAAAATGAGGCTACATCTTTGTGATATTTTTTGGTGTAAAAATGCAGGAAGTGATCTGCCAACATAGGGATGTCATCCACACGTTCGCATAATGGTGGTATTCTTATTTCTACCGTATTGATACGATACAGTAAGTCTTGTCGGAATTTCCCTTCATCTACCATTTGATGCAGTGGCATGTTGGTGGCACAAATCAATCGAATGTCAACATCAACCGGCCCATTCGAACCTACCCTTGTAATCTGTCTTGATTGCAAAGCAGTAAGAAGTTTGCTTTGCAAGGACATGCTAAGATTACCAATTTCATCCAAAAACAAAGTGCCTCCGTTTGCTAGCTCAAAGCGTCCTGTTCTGTTTTCTCTTGCATCAGTAAATGCGCCTTTTTTGTGACCAAATAATTCACTTTCAAAAAGTGTCTCAGTGATAGCTCCCATGTCAACACTCACGAAAGAATTGTCTTTGCGTAAAGATTTTTGGTGAATGGCTCTGGCTACTAACTCCTTTCCAGTTCCGTTTTCTCCAAGAATTAACACATTGGCATCCGTGGCTGCGACCTTGTCAATTAAAGTAAATACTTCCTTGATAGATGGACTGTTGCCAATGATATCTCTAAAGGGTTGACTGATTTGTTCTTCAAGCATCTGCTTGGCCTTACGCAGTTTGTCTACCTCATTGTAAGATTTTTTTAATTTGATAGCTGTAGAAATGGTAGCTATAAGTTTCTCGTTTTGCCACGGTTTTAAGATAAAGTCTGTCGCTCCTTCTTTGAGGGCACGCACAGCCATCTCTACATCGCCAAAAGCTGTAATCATTATGACTACAGCGTCCGGATCCTTTTCTTTAATTTGCCCCAACCACTCAAACCCCTCTTTTCCAGAAGTAGTGTCTTTGCTGAAATTCATATCCAACAAGATGACATCGTAGGTGTCGTTGTTGAGCAGGAAAGGAATTTTGTTTGGGTTCTTATCAATGATGACCTGATGACCGTACTTTTTCAACAGCATTTTGGCTGCCAATAGCACATCTTCATCGTCATCGATCATTAAAATTTTACCGCCTTCGTTCACGTAATCTAGGTTAAGGTTGAGCTATACTAATAGAAAAACTATGCCAGCTTCGGTACCGTCCGAAAACATGCATATGAGCACAATCTGTGTGCTCTGCCGTACAAATATGTTCAAAAATGAACAGTTTATAGTGCGATTTTAAAGATTTGGAGAAATTTAGGGTGACTTATCGTCCGGCTTTAAGAGCAAATATCTCTACTTTATTAGACGTAATCAGCACAAGGCGTTCATCAGTGATGATTGAATTTGTGATTGACTTCGCTGAATCCAGACTTGCTATTTTTCTAGTAGCTCCCGTAAATAAATCGAGGAGGAGAATATCACTTCCGCTTCTATAGCAGAGCTCCTCACCCATGAAGTTGAAAAAACCCAATCCTTTCACTTCAATTGTTGTGATAAGCTTGCCTAGCATATTAAGCATCAGGATTCCTTTATTCTTATCCAATAGAAAAATCCTGTTCTGATACTCCCTCATGAAAACATAATTGGAATTATCACTAGCCCATTCTTTTGGTAGTATGGTGTCAATTTCAATCTCGTTAGTTGAGAGATTTACTTTCTTTATGCTGTAGTCAGCCACATCCAGTATCCAGGCTTTATGAACTTCATTGGCAGGGCAAACCAATTGAGGTGTTATGCTAAGTGATGGCTCTAATGGTTTTTCTTCAAGCAAAGCCAAGTGATGGTCCCAGTGCTTAATCATCCTATTCTTATTGGAATAGGTAAAGACTTTCAACGGATTCCATGGCTCAAGAAGTATTAAAGGAAGAACTCCTTCATTAACTTCATCTAGTAGATTTCCATCGGGATCATATTTTTGCATAGTACCTGATGGAAGTACAAAATAAAAATTACCAAGCCTGTCGACAGAAGCAGCAGTAATGTTGGCGATGTTCAATTCAGTAATCTTGTTCAATTGAGCAAACGATGCCAATTGAGCCATTACAAAAACAATTGATAATAGGAACTTCATCCCTTAAAGGTTTCTAATTGGATGGATGAACCATCGTATACACCATAGGTATTAAAATTCACCCATTCCCCGAGGTTAATGTATCTGCTGTTGTTACCCACTTCAAGATCCAACGGCAAATGACGATGACCAAACACATAAAAATCGTGATGACTACTTTTCTCCAGTTCGCGACAATAAGTGAGTAGATACTCATTTTCCTCCCCCTTAAATTTTTCTTCTTTCTTCATGTTGGCAATTCGACTATTCCTACTCCAAATCTTAGCAATGCCTATGCCGAGATTGGGATGAAGTCTTGCAAATAACCATTGGCACAAACGACTGTTAAAGAATTTTTTAAGAATCTTATAGGATGTGTCTCCAGGGCCAAGCCCATCTCCGTGACCAATCATTAATTTCTGATTCCCAATTTCCAGTTCGATTGGTGCTCGATAAATAGGAATGCCAAGTTCTTGTGGAAAGTAATCAAACATCCACATGTCGTGATTGCCGGTGAAGAAATAAATTGGCATTCCTTGATCACGAAGCTCAGCCAATTTTCCTAAAAGCCTTACATAGCCTTTTGGAATGGCCTGTTTGTATTCAAACCAAAAGTCAAAAATATCTCCTAGTAGGTAGATGGAATGCGCGTCTGCTTTAACCTCATCCAGCCACCTAATAATTCTTCTTTCCCTTGTAAGGCTAGCTTCATGATTAGGGACACCCAGATGAAAATCAGAAGCGAAGTATATCTTCTTGTCAGAGGGTAGTTGAATTACCTCTTTCTTCATAATAAACACTGGTTGCCGTTAATATTCACTTCCTAATGCGAGTTAATAATAACTAGTTAATAAAAAAAATCAGGCACCTGGGTGCCTGATTCTATTAGAATTTGATGTATAAGCTATTAGTTCGTAGTACTATTTCCTGTATCTTTCTGTTCCACCACAGAGGCTTCATTAATTTTTTCTTTCTCTGTCTCCTCCTCTTCTTTTACTTTTGCCGCAGCCTCCTCCTCTTCTTTTATCTCTGAAGCAGTTAGTTTGTTAGTGAATTTTTGGTAGGTAGTCTCAGCAGCAAATGGTCGCTTCCCAATTAACCTTTCAAGATCTGCCTGGAATAGTATTTCTTTCTCCAGTAGCTCTTGAGCAATTACCTCCAGGTGATCACGGTGTTTAGTCAAAAGGTTTAGGGTTCTCGTAAAAGCTTCGTCAATAATCTTCCTTACCTCCTGATCTATCTTTTCTGCTGTAGCTTCAGAGTATGGTTTTTGGAAATTATATTCAGATTGTTTTGAATCATAGTAAGAAAGATTTCCAATCTCCTTATTCATTCCATAAACAGTAACAATACTGTAAGCCATTTTTGTCGTACGCTCCAGGTCACTCAATGCGCCTGTCGATATTTTATTAAAGACCAATTCCTCGGCTGCACGTCCTCCAAAGGTCATGCACATCTCATCAAGTAATTGCTCTGTTTGATATAAGAATTGTTCTTTGGGTAAGTATTGAGCGTATCCCAATGCAGCTGCACCTCTTGGTACAATACTTACTTTCACCAATGGGTCAGCATGTTCAAGGAACCATCCAGCTACGGCATGGCCAGCTTCATGATATGCGACAATCAATTTTTCTTCAGGAGAAATGATCTTTGTCTTTCTTTCCAATCCGCCAATTACTCTGTCAATGGCATCTTGAAAATCCTGCATATCTACTTCCTTCTTGTCTCTTCTTGCAGCGATCAGTGCAGCTTCATTACAAACATTGGCAATTTCTGCTCCAGCAAATCCTGGAGTTTGAGCTGCCAGTTTTTTAGAGTCCACTTCTTTGGCCATTTTGATTGGCTTAAGGTGTACTTTAAATATTTGTTCGCGACCAGAAATGTCTGGCTTATCAATACTGATCTGCCTATCGAAACGACCTGGGCGAAGAAGTGCGGTGTCCAGTACATCTGGTCTGTTGGTTGCTGCAAGTATAATTACTCCACTGTCTGTAGCGAAACCATCCATCTCTACGAGCAAAGAGTTCAAGGTATTCTCACGTTCATCATTTGAGCCAGGCATTTGACCTCTTCCTCTTGATCTACCGATTGCATCGATCTCATCAATGAATACAATACACGGAGCCTTTTCTTTTGCTTGCTTGAACAAGTCTCTAACGCGCGCAGCACCTACACCTACAAACATCTCTACAAAGTCAGAACCTGACAAGGAGAAGAAGGGTACTGCGGCTTCTCCGGCTACTGCTTTCGCTAATAATGTTTTTCCTGTTCCGGGAGGGCCTACCAATAATGCGCCTTTAGGAATCTTTCCTCCCAGCTTAGTGAATTTGCTTGGGTTCTTCAGGAACTCAACAATCTCACGGATTTCTTCTTTTGCTTCTTCCAGTCCTGCTACATCTTCAAAAGTGATCTTCACTTTGTTTTCGGCATCGAACAAGGCGGCCTTTGATTTGCCAATATTAAATATCTGACCACCAGGGCCTCCGCCTCCGGTCATTCTGCGCATCAGCATCCAGAACCCAAAGAGCAGGAGAAATAAAAATCCCCAGTTGAGCATCATGCCAGTAAAGTCACTACGCTCTTCGTATTTCAGATCTATACGATCGTCTTTCGCAATTTTGGCAGTGATTTCTTTGTAGTAGTTGGCGAATTGGTCAATTGTGCCAATACGCATTTTGTAATGAGGGCCAGTAGCATTTACGCCAAAAGGACTGCTGCTTTCCAGTTCATTGCGATACACTGAGTTTTGTAATGCTTCTTGTTTGAGTGTAATCTCAACAAGATCTTCATTCTTGATGACTACTATATTTTTCGCATCCCTTCGCTGAACAATGTCTTCAAAAGTGCTGGATTGTATTTCAATAAGGTCTCCAGATCGGTTGAAGTAGCTTACAGCGAGTATTACTGCAACCAGAGCCAGGATTATCCACAATTGATAATTCCCTTTTGGGCCGCCTGCGGGTAGTAAATTATTATCTTTCTTCTTGTCTGCCATTCAATTTGTAATTCAAGTCAATAACGTCTTCGTAGTCTTTTGGTTCCGTTAACTTTCGATTGAGGTGATTTTAGCATCACCCCATAATTTTTCTAAAGTATAATAGGACCTTCTTTCATTTTGAAAAATGTGTGCTACTACAGTGATGTAGTCGAGTAGCATCCACTCTTTATTGTTTTTACCTTCAGTATGCCATGGGTTTTCTTTCAGCGTTTTGGAGACGGACTCATCAATGCCTTCAACAATAGCTCCCAATTGCCTTGCCGAATTTCCAGAGCAGATGACAAAAAAATCAGCAACTGCGTTTTTTGCTGTTCTTAAGTCCAAAACAACGATATCACTGGCCTTTTTCTCCTGCATGCCCTTCACTATCGCCTGACTCAGTATCTCAGACTGACTTCCCGCCTTTTTTCTGGCCATTAAGTATCTTCGGGTTTTATTACAGCTTTAATCAACAAAGTTAACCATTTAGTGTGTATAAAATCCTTGCCAATACGCTTTTCATAGGCAAAAAGCTCGTTTTCGTGCCAGAATGTCACTCAACTAATTCAATAGCACTGGAATTAAGCCAAAAGAAAGATTTGTTGGAAGGCACTATCCTGATAACTGACCATCAATCACGTGGAAGAGGACAGCAAGGAAACGCCTGGATTTCGGAACCAGGGAAAAATTTGACCTTTTCCATTGTGCTTAAACCTTCTTTTTTGGCTATCAAAGATCAATTTTTACTTAATATGGTGGTTTCGCTTGGGGTCAGGGATTATGTGCAAACCAAGCTGCCAACTCCAGTTTTTGTGAAATGGCCTAATGATGTGCTAGTGGAAGAACAAAAAGTATGTGGAATACTTATTGAAAATCAGATTCAGGGTGCGGGGTTCACCAACTCGATCATTGGCATTGGACTTAATGTAAACCAGCAGGGTTTTCACCTGAATAATGCCGTTTCATTGATTATCGTTTCTGGTCAAAACTATGAATTGCAGGGAGCCCTTGAGGAGCTTTGTGGGCATCTTGAGAAGTGGTACTTGACTTTAAAACAAAATGGTAGTGATCGGGTGAGAGAATATTACTTAAACGCATTATTTGGCTTAGGAGAGCGTAGGATTTTTAAATCAAAAGAACGCGAGTTTTGGGGAGTCATCGAAGGGGTGGATGATCATGGTCGTCTAATGATCAAGGAAAATGGAAAAACTCATCATTTCAATAATAAGGAAGTTCAATTCAATTTTGAGCCACTTAAATAAGGCAAAAGCTACTAGTCCCAAAATGCAATCCCATTAGATGGGTTTTGCGTAGTGAGAATGTTACCTTTAAAATAATTCAACCAACTATTAACATCTAATTATGAGAAAACTGTTACAATTAAAGTTACTGCTAATTTTCGCGCTGGGAATTTCTGTGGCGTCCGCACAAAAACTGGATATGGAGAAGTTGAAGGGGATGGAGGCACGAAGCATAGGGCCTGGTGCAATGAGCGGTAGGATTACTGCAATTGACGTGGTGGTCAATGATCGCGATATCATGTATGTGGGTTCAGCTTCTGGTGGCTTGTGGAAAACAACCAGCGGTGGTATTAACTGGGAACCTATTTTCGATAAAGAAGCGGTAATGGCTATTGGCGCAGTGGCCGTTCAGCAAAGTAACCCATCAGTAATTTGGGTTGGAACGGGTGAAGGAAACCCTAGAAATAGTTTGAATGGGGGCTACGGAATATATAAGAGCCTTGATGGTGGAAAAAACTGGAAGTTAATGGGTCTTGAAAAGACGCGTAATATCCACCGGGTAATCATTGATCCTCAAAACCCAAATACAGTTTACGTGGGAGCTATTGGTTCACCTTGGGGAGAGCATCCTGAACGTGGGGTCTTTAAAACTACGGATGGCGGCCAGACCTGGGAGAAAGTACTGTACGTAAATGAAAAAACAGGGTGCGCTGAATTGGTTATGGATCCTACTAACCCTAATAAGTTATTTGCGTCTATGTGGGAGCACCGCAGATGGCCTTGGATCTTTAAATCTGGAGGTCCTGGATCGGGAATGCATGTTACTTATGATGGTGGAAAAACATGGACTAAACGTACTGATAAAGATGGCTTGCCTACTGGCGACTTTGGTCGTATTGGAATTGCGATTTCTGCAAAACCGGAAATTGTTTATGCGTTGGTAGAGAGTAAGAAAAATGGCTTGTACAAATCAGAGGATGGTGGGTTTAAGTGGAAGATGGTCAACGAAAATATGGATCAGGTAGGTGATCGTCCATTTTATTATGGTGAGATTCATGCTGATCCTAAAAATGAAAATAGATTGTATACAATTTTTTCTGAAGTCAACGTAAGTGAAGACGCTGGTAAGTCATTCAGTCCGTTGCTTCCTTTTTCATTCAATGGTGTTCATCCTGATCATCATGCATGGTGGATTCATCCTGAAGATCCTTCCTTTATGGTAGATGGGAATGACGGTGGTCTTAATATTACTTACGACATGGGTAAGAACTGGCGCTTTGTAGAAAATATACCTGTGGGTCAATTTTATCATATTAATGTAGATATGGATCAGCCCTACAACGTATATGGAGGTATGCAAGACAATGGCTCCTGGGTGGGGCCAGCCTATGTATGGAAGTTTGGAGGTATAAAAAATTCTTATTTCCAGATGCTCATGTTTGGAGATGGTTTTGATATGGCTGCAGACCCTGATGATAACCGATATGGTTATGGAATGTCGCAACAAGGATTTCTTGGTCGTTGGGACAATCAAACAGGTTATACCAAAAGAATGCGGCCGAGCCATCCTGATGCAGATGTGAAACTGAGATTCAATTGGAACTCAGCATTCGCTCAAGATCCGTTCGATAATTCAACAATTTATTTTGGAAGTCAATTTGTTCATAAGAGCACCAATAAGGGAGATACTTGGGAGATCATTTCCAAAGACCTGACTACGAATGATCCAGAAAAACAAAAGCAGCATGAAAGCGGTGGTTTGACTATGGATGCTACCGGTGCCGAAAATCATTGTACCGTTTTAGCCATTGCACCTTCCACTAAAGAGCAGGGAGTAATCTGGGCAGGTACCGATGATGGACAAGTTCATTTGACAAGGGATGGAGGAAAAACATGGACTAACCTTACTTCTAGAATAGCGGGTATGCCAAAGAACGCATGGATACCTCAAATTCAAGCATCTACACATAATAAAGGAGAAGCATTCGTTGTTGTTAATAATTACAGGCAGTTTGATTTCAAGCCCTATCTGTTCAGAACAAAAGATTATGGTCAGACTTGGGAAAGTATAGTGAGCAGTAGTCAGCTTGGTGATAATAGCTATGTGTTGTCGGTGGTGCAAGATTCTGTTGAGCCTAAACTAATTTTTGTTGGAACTGAAAATGGTTTGTTTGTAAGTCTTGATGAGGCAAAATCTTATACCAAGTGGACAAGCGGGTATCCTGCTGCACTCTCTACCATGGACATGGTGATTCATCCACGCGAACATGATTTGGTGATAGGTACTTTTGGTAGAGCCGTTTATGTGTTGGATGACATTCGGCCATTACGAGAAATGACTAAGAGCGGTGCTCAAACTTTGGATAAAACATTGCATGTATTTACACCTCCTGATGCATATTCTGTAGAAACCATGGGGCCGGAAGGAGCTTTGTTCCCGGGGAACGGAATGTTCAGTGGTGAGAACCGTCCGTTGGGTGCGTTAATATCTTATGTTATCAACAAACCCGGAGATAAGAAAGAGGTGAAAAAAGAAGAGCCTGAAGTTAAGTCGAAGCGCAGGGGAAAGTCATCAGAATCTGTTCCAGTTGTGGAGGAGAAGAAAGAAGAGAAGACTAAAGTAAAGTATGATTCAGTAACTCTGGAAGTTTTCAATTCATCCGGAGAAAAAATAAGAACGCTGAAGCGATCAGCACCTGAGGATAATGGTCTTAATAGGATGACATGGAACCTGGATGAAAAAGGAGTAAGGCAACCTTCAAGAAATGAGCCAAGGCCCAATGCACCTGAACCAGGTGGCACCACCGTATTGGCAGGAACTTATAAACTGAGAATTACATATGGTGATCAGAAAGATTCCACCATGATCAATGTAAAATCTGATCCCAGGTATACAACTGACGCAGCCAATTTACAAGCCCGTTACAATCGCACCAAAGAACTTGAGGAAATGAGGTCTTTGGTAGCTGCTGCAACAGAACGATTGAGAGAATCGAAAGAAATAGCTGGGGATTTTGAGAAGAGAATGAAGGAAGCAGACAGAGAGGACTTAAAAGATGCCTTGGATAAAACCAAAGCCGTTAAAGATTCAATCGATAAGGTATTTGATTATATACTGGGAGCTGAAGATAGTCGTCAGGGTATCACTAGCACTGAATTTCCAGACCCTGCATCATACATCAATACGGCTATGTTTTATACGAACACATCAAGGGATCCAATAAGTGCCCGCGATAATGTAGTATATGGTCATGCGGAAGCAAAGACAAAGGAAATACTTGACAAAGTAAATGCTTTTTATAAGGAGCAATGGCCTACATACAGAAGTATGATGGAGGGGGTTAGTATCTCACCATTTAAGGACTACGAGCCTTTGAATAAGAATTAGGTATTTAAACTGAATTGTAAAAAAGCCCGGAAGTTATTTCGGGCTTTTTTATGCTCTCAAGGTTAGAGATGCTAAAAATCAGTAACTTGATTGACATGGTTTTTCTGACAATTGAAAAATGGATTGGTTACATCAGTGTTCACAAAGCAAAAGCGTTTTGGGTTATGTTGATACTGATGGTTGGCACTGCCTTGAGCATGCGTCCATCTTCCTCCTGCCTTATCACTTCATCTACTCCATTAGCAATTGTTGATCTGGAATTGGCCTTTGATCAGCAAGAGGCATTAAGAATAAAAGAAGTATGGATTACAAATAATTGCAGTAATCCATTCGCTTTAAGTTCTAATGGGCTAGAAGCTGCATTGGTGAATATCCTTTTAGATTTCCCTTTTCTTTTATCTTATACCGGTTTCTTAATTGTGCTCCTTGTCCTTACGAGAAAGAGTAAGCCATCCGATGAAAGTGTGACAACCATCTTGATCTATGCGGCTTTATTGGCTTGCTTGTTAGATGTTTTTGAAAATATTCTGATGATGATTTTCTTAAAGGTATATCTGATTCCGTCTTACACCTTTGCCATATTCGCTAGTGCCAAGTTTGGAATTATCCTTGTCTTGATTGTTGTAGTCATTTTGCGACTAATTAAGATGTTGGTTCGTACAAAGAACTAATCACTTCTTCTTGGATATTTGAAGTTGAGGAATCTTTTCCTGCGCCTCGCTGGATTTTATTAGGATGTTGAGTCTCTTCCATTGAGTTTCTTCTTTTTTAGCGCTGATCACCCACCAGATAGAGGCTTTTTTATAAGAAGGGGCAAGTTGCTGAAAGTAGGCCCATGCTTTTTTATTGGATTTGATTTTAGTTTCAAATTTCTTATCCAACGTGACTTTCTCTTGTTCGAATGATGCTTGCTTTGAATTTCTTGATTCCACCCTTTCAAAGGCTCGCAGCCCGCTAGGTTGTATAAGGCCTGATTTTCTTAGCTCAGCAAATCGTTTTAGGTTCACCGCACTCCAATGACTTTTTTCTTTTCTGGGTGTAAATCTGATGGTGTAACTTTCATCGTTTAGAGATTTTCTCAAACCATCGATCCATCCAAAACACAAAGCTTCGTCTACAGACTCTGGCCAGGTTATGCTTGGTTTTCCAGAATCTTTTTTATAGAAACCGACCAACAACTCTGTTTTTCTGGTGTGATTTTTTTCTAACCAAATTCTGAAGTTGACAGGTTTTGGAAAAAATTTGGGTTTCATGTTAAAATATTAGATGCTGAACTCAATTTAATTCATACCCATAAAAAAACCCCGGCAAGCGGGGTTTCTTTTTATTGAGGTAAATCAACTTATTTAGTAGCTCCTAAATAAATCGAATTAAAAATCAATTTGTAGGTATTGCGCGACTGCCCGCGAAATTGTGGACGAAAGCCAAATAGAATCACATTGCCATTTCCATGTGCTACATTCATCATAGCGCCTTTGTTTTTGATTCTATTAGGGTTGAGTGCCCATCCACTCATCAATAAATCTGAGGAGGCGTATGTGGCAACAGCTTCAACATTAGGACGTGGCACTGGTAATTTTATCAGTTCATTACCGCCTTCTGCTTTGCGCGATGGTATTATTGTTTCAAATGCTCTGCTTCTAGAGTACGAAGCGGCAGCTTCTGCTTTCATTCCGTAAGCTAAAGCATCATCTGTATTCACGTTCATTCTTATGATCGATCCTGGTATGAAAAACTGACTTGAAGATAATCCCTTAACAGAATTTTTTACCGGAAGATTAAGTTCGTCAATAGCTAAGTCGCAAGCCTCGTCAAACATGATCAGCACTCCACCTTTACTTACGTAGTCATTTATGCTCACCAATCCATTCAGTCCTAGTCCGCCTACATAGGGTTCAGGCATGGTGCCTGGCCTGTGGCCATTCATAATTTCTTCAGGAGATTGAGAGGGAAAAATGATGGCGGTGTACTTGCTCAAATCTTTACCCTGAATATCTGCGTTATGTAAAGTGTCTAAGTCAAATTCAAATTGCTCGAGCACCCAACGGGTCCACCCCTCATCTATGCTTGCATCCCAAGATTTATAAAGACCCACTTTCACCTTTTTCATTGGCTTAAGGTTAGAAGGTTTGGCTGCGAGCCCGGTTAGTGATACACCCAGCTCCTTACTTAACTCGGTAATTATATTTTGAGTCTTGCTTCCGTTTTCGATAATGAAAGTTCCTTTTTCAAAATTATTTTTTCCATCCGTGAAGCTGGCCTGAGCGATTGAAACTTTCTCTCCAGCCTTTTGCAGCCTGTTAATTACTTTGGCACTTAAGTTTTCCTTACTGCTCATAGCAAATCCAAAGGAGGCTTTGCCAGCCAATTCGCCTGCAGGCATTTTAATTTCTCCATTAATTTTTTTGGTTTTTGCAGTGAATGACTGAGTGACGCGATCAACATTCACACCCATAGACATAGGCAGCGTCCAACCGGTAAGGTCATACGGGGCTATTGGAGGGCCACCTGGGTACTGATAAAGATCTGGGTAATTCTGTTTTTCCATTAAGTCGGACAGGTAAGGACGGAATGACTGTGCGCCATACATGATGTAGGAACCGGCATCGTATTCTTTTTCACCGACCTTAAACTTGCTGGTAGCCTCGGTCACTTCAATCCCACCGCGGATGAACACGTTAACCATGTTTACAGCTTCGGCTTTGTCCCATTGATTAGTTGGAATTACATAAGCAAAGGCTCCTTCTTTATCTTCAATGGCGTCTTTTCCCATTGAATAGATGTTGTACAAAAGCTCGTCATGTTTTTCTGAAGCAAGGTCAACTACTGCCATGGATGCTTCAAGCATGTAATCTACAGCATCCCGGAAATGAGATTCACCACCTTTCCAAGGGTAAGGATAAAAAATTTCTGTTCCGTCAATCGTTTTTGAAATTCCATCTCTTGCAGATCGCCCACCAATTGCTTCTGGAATAGAATCAGGGGGGTAGAAACGAGGGGTGGGTGAGGTGTGTGCTGTCTCTGTAAGGATACCAATTTGATTGTGGTAGTAAGGTGCAGTGCGCATTCCTCCGTTCCACCACATTTCATAAGTAGTCATTGAAATCGCACCAGGCATTTTCTTCATGGCAAAACGATTGGCCATTGCAGTTCCAACTAAATTCACACCAGTAGTGACGCCAGGGTGTATTTTCATGTTTACAGGGCTCCTGAATGGAGGAATAAAAATTCTCGCCCAAGCAGGAGAGGATTGATGGTGGTTATGTACAATCTGAGGATACCATTCTTTGTACAATACATTCATCACGGCTTTTGTTTCAGGCATATTGCCCATGAACCAATCACGGTTGTTGTCATGGCCTACATATTCCTGGTAAAGTATAGGAGGTCCTGATGTTTCATAAATAGTACCAAGGTTTTTTCTATACCACGCACCTTCAATGTCAAGCCCGTCCGGGTTGATAACAGGTACAACCAAGGTGATCACATTGTCGCGTACTTTCTTCATCTCGTCAGATTCCTCAGCAGCAATTCGGTATAGCAACTCTGGGGTCATTTGAGCATGTGCTTTTTCAGAAGCATGCATACCGCCATCAAACCAAATAATTGCTTTTCCTTCTTTTGATAATTTTTGTGCTTCTTCTTCAGAAACGCTGGCCCGTGCCATTTTTGTGCTTATGTCTTTCCACTTATCCAGCGACTTCATATTCTCCTCACTGGAAATAAAAATTAACTTGATAGGCCTTCCTCTTACAGATTTTCCGATCTCTGTTACTTTCACTCGATCTGTTGCTGCGTCTAGTTTTTCATAATAGGACAGCATTTGATCGTAGGTAGCCATCTTATAGTCAGCCCCAGGCTCAAATCCGAAAGTTTCTGATGGTTTTGGGATCTGACAAAAGGCCGAGGTAATGGTGACCATTAAGGCTGTTGCCAATACTGATAATTTTACGCTCATAGAATTTTTGAATTTTTTAGTCTAACAATATAGATAATCCCGAAAGGATAGCACCCTGGAATTTGATAACTAGAATATTTCAAGCCTGAGCGGAAGAAAACGAGGTTAGAGAAGGTAATTGAGGCGTATACTATTTTTTTAATACAGCTATACATTCAATTTCTACCCTGGCATTGAGCGCCAGGCCACTGGTCGCAAAAGCACTTCTTGCAGGTTTTTCACCGGGAAAATACTTTACATATTCCGCATTAAAATCAGCCCATTCATTGATGTCCGCAAGCATGATGGTGCATTTCACAATGTTGTCCACTGAAGCCCCATTATTTTCAAGAACTTGCTTAATGTTTTCAAAAGCCTGTTTTGTTTCTTCTTTTATCCCGCCCTCAACCACGCTGAGTTGGCCAGGCATATTTCCAATTTGACCAGACAGGTAAATGGTGTTACCAACAATCACTGCCTCAGAGAAAGGGAGATTCATGGATTTGAATTTTTCAGAAGTTGAATAAGTGGCCTCTGAAGACTGCTGTTGCTTGCAGGAGAAAAATAAAATTGTTATGAGTAGTAAAAGTAATTTGTTCATTGTTTTTTCTTTTTAGTTGATTTTGGAGCACTCACAAGGGTATATGAAGTATTTAGTAAGTCTGAGAGTAAATCTCTTTTCACTTTTTTTAATTCTATTGCTGTCCAACCTTGCTTACCCCAAGCTCCTTTCACGGGGTAAATAATTTCGTTGTCGTATTCGCAGAATACGGATTGGTCAATCGGAGATAGTTTTACTACAGCCCTCTGATTACTTGTATTCAGTGTGGCGAATATTTTTTTATTGACACGGAATGAAGTTTTTTCAAAATGTGGTAATTCTATGGCTTTTGGAAATGCTAAAGCTAACTGACGAAATGTTTCAATGTTTATCATAGTGAATTGGTGATAATGGAAAAAATCACCGCTAACTTGAAATTTTAACTCCTAAAGATGACCATCTAATTATAATTATTAGTTGAATAAATATAATAGGTAGCGTAAATAGTAACATCACCTCCCAGCCAACAGCATAAACGATCCATCCAGCCGAAAGGGATGCAATGGCTTGGGTTCCAAACACTACAAACTCGTTAAAGGCCTGCACTTTGAATCGTTCGTTGGGTAAATAGGATTGAGGCAAAAGTGTGGTGCCTCCGATGAATAGAAAGTTCCATCCAACTCCTAAAAGTATGAGAGAGATCCAATAATTACCAAGGTGATGTCCAGAATAGGCAATGGCTAAGCAAATAAGATAAGCGACTAGTCCATAGATCATCATTTTTGTGATGCCTAGTTTTTTAACTATCCATGCAGCAAAAATTGATGGCAGATACATGGCTACAATATGACTTTGTATAACCCACTTGGTCTGACTCAGAGAGTGACCATCCATTACGTGCATACTTACAGGTGTGGCCGTCATAATAAAGCTCATAATCATGTAGCCTACAGCTGCACTTAATACAGCAACCCAAAATACAGGCTGCTTTGAAATGACCTTCATTGTTCTTGGAGCATTTTCGAACTCAACTAATTCTATTTTTGAGTTTTTGAAGCCAAGCAGAACCAATAAAGCAATGACGAACAGTATTGCCAGTAATAAAAAGGATCCAAGGAACTCTGTTGCGAATAAATCCTTGCCAAAAACTGCAGCCTCCGGGCCAATGAATGCTGCCGCAATACCACCCAATAAGACACTTGATGCAGCATTGGGAATCAATTCTGGCTTTACACTTTCCATTGCCGCAAACCTGAATTGCATAACGCAAGCATTGGTGACTCCAAATAGAAAGGTACTTGCGCAAAAGTAGTAGAATGCTTGTAAATAGATTGTATATGCAGCTAGCAGGGAAATAAGGATAGAATAGATGAGGATGAAAATAAATGAACGCTTCCTGCCCAATCGCTTCATTAGGAAGGTCACTGGAACTACAGCGCAGGCAGTGCCAATTACCATGCAGGCAATTGGAAGAGTGGATAATTTGTCAATTGGGGCAAGTCGGGTTCCAATCAAGCCTCCAGCAAATACAACCATTGATGATACGGCCATCATTAATGATTGGGCGATTGTTAATAACCAGACATTGCGAGGAAGGGAAGTCAAGGTGTAATTGGTTAATGGTTCAATGCTTAGTCATTTGTTTTGATACCTACTTTCTGATTAAATCACCCATTTTAGGTTATGCGTGGAATTGCGCAAATGACCATAAATAAATCAATTATTCCTAAATTCAATTAGGTGTATGAAATTCACTTGGGAATAACCTATCTTAGCAGAGGTCTTAATTTATTAAAACCAATAAACTAATAATGAAAATGAAGTTCAATATAACCTTGATTTGTCTGGGTTTAGCATTGTTATCATGTAACTCCTGGGCTCAGAATGCGTTGCCTTCTCAGATGAAAATTAGAAATACCTTGGAGGGAATGTCTGATTTAGGTGGGTTAGGCCAATCAGATATGTTTCAAGGTGTTGACATAGAGGCGGGGAGGATTTTAGGCGATTATTATCTTGATGCTAAATGGAATACTTCCTCGGTACTGATGTATGGTTCGGGAAAGGTTATTGAAGGATACCCTGTAAAGTATGATATCGAAGGCAATTCCCTTGAGGTGAAGGTGGGAGCACAGATTAAGCTTATAAAAGTTAGCCGGGTTGAAAGCCTTATTTGGTATGACTCCATAACAAACGTGCCCAGGGCATTTGTCAATGCCAAAGACTATAGTGAAAATGGTGTTGAGTTAAATGGTCTTCTTGAGGTTCTGGTGGATGGTGATATTCCATTAATAAAAAAGACCACTATCTGGGTGAAACGTCCAGATTATGTAATTGCATTTGATGTGGGAAGTAAAGACACACAAATCAATAAGCGTGAGGTATTCTACTATGCGAAGGGTAAGGAATTATTTGAGATTAAGAAGAAGAAGGAACTAATTGCACTTTTTGGGGATAAAGGGGATGAGGTAAATAGATTTATTAAGGTGAATCAACTTAATGTTAAGGAGCAACGTGGCCTGGCAAGCGCCTTTTTGCATTATAATTCTTTGGTATCCAAAGAATAAAGTTAGCCTTTAAAGGCTATCATAACTCATCAATGAGGAATAGAGTTTGAGGCAGACCCAAGCATCTGTTGCAGCATAGCTGATTTGTTTTTCTGAATAGTTTTCAGCTTCCCAATTGCTTGTTTGCGCCCCTTTAGAGATTCGAAACCCTAACATTAACCCCGCAAGTTTCTTTACGCTTTCAACTTGTAGGCCTTTGTTTCGGGCAATTGTTGAGAGTTCAACAAATCCATCAGGATTAAATCTTTTTAACTTTTGAAGCGCCTTAATGTCGTCTCTGATTCCAATGCCTGCCTTTAATATTTCGTCATTTTCAAAAAAAGAAACCATTTCTTTGGTGAAGCCAGTATAATTAAGCCTGATGAGAAATGCCTTGTCGGGAAGAGCAAGTTGAAGCAAGGATACATTGTAGAATTGACCTTTATGAAAACTAGGTCTGGTTTCAGTATCGAATCCGACTATCTCATGAGAAGAAATTTCTTCAAAGGCTTCTGCAATCTTTTCCTTTTCGGTAATGAGGTTTACTTCACCTTC
The DNA here is from genome assembly GCA_049289315.1 of Cyclobacteriaceae bacterium. Classification (GTDB taxonomy): domain Bacteria; phylum Bacteroidota; class Bacteroidia; order Cytophagales; family Cyclobacteriaceae; genus ELB16-189. Next base: position 11,678 of record JBATLM010000093.1, on the reverse strand, counting down.
AAAAGAGGCAAGTGGAAGAGTGTTGATCTCTTCCTTGGTAATAGTTAATTTTTGTTCGCTATGCCCTGAATGGTTAGGCATCTTTAATTCTTCGGATTTTGTAATTCAGATAGGCATGTAAAATAGTCATGAACGGACTGATAATGCAGAAAAAAGTAAATGGTGCATAGGCCATGGTGGCGACTCCCAATACGCCTGCTTGTGTGGCACCACATGTATTCCATGGCACAAGTACTGAGGTAACAGTTCCTGCGTCCTCAAGTGTTCGGCTAAGCAATTCTGGCTTGTATCCCCTGTCTCTGTATGTATTGGCGAACATTCTTCCAGGGACTGCAATGGCCATATATTGATCAGACGCTGTTACATTAAAAAATATGCAGGTTGCTGCCGTGGATGCTACCAAGGAGCCTGTACTATGGGCAAATCTTATAATCTCGTCCGCAATGCGGTGAAGCAATCCTGAGCACTCCATGATTCCCCCGAAGATCATAGCTGTCAAGATTAACCAAATGGTATTTAGCATTCCTGCCATTCCTCTTCCGGTCAGCAAATCTGTAATCATTTGATTGTCTGTCTGTACATTAATAGTGGTAGTCATGGCACGCATAACAGCAATAAAAGATGACTCTAAGTAATTTCCTTCAACACCCGATATTTGATTAACAATTTGAGGTTGAAATATAATGGCAAATATTCCTCCCAGCAGCGACCCCACAAGTAAAGCGGGTAGAGCTGGTACCTTTTTAATAATTAGAACCACTACCCCGATGGGCACTAGAAATAATAATGGGTTTAGATTGAATGATTTTTCTATTGTTAGTAAGACGGAATCTGTGTTAGTTACTGCTCCTGAGGTGTCCTGCATAAACCCCCATACAAGAAAAATAATTAGTGCGACTATAATAGATGGTATTGTAGTCACAGCCATGTACTTTATATGCGTAAACAAGTCTGTCCCTGCCATGGCTGGAGCCAAGTTGGTGGTGTCGGATAAGGGTGACATTTTATCTCCAAAATAGGCGCCAGAAATAATTGCTCCGGCAATAATTCCTTCGTGCAAACCAAGTGCTTTGCCAATGCCAAGTAAAGCAATTCCAATAGTGGCGACTGTTGTCCATGAGCTTCCTGTGGCAACTGAAACAATAGCACATGCAATGCAGGCTGCAAATAAAAAGATGGTTGGGTTAAGAATTTTAAGGCCATAATATATCATGGCAGGTACAATTCCGCTAAGCAGCCATGTACCTGAAAGGGCACCTATCATTAATAATATGAGCATTGCTCCCATGGCGGAGTTGATGCTTTTTAGCATACTCTCTTGAATTTCATTCCAGGTATATCCTAGTCGAATGGAAATTATTCCTGCTACTGCTGCTGCAATTAAAAGTCCAATTTGATTGGGGCCGCTTGTCGCATCAGCGCCAAGCACCACTACATTGATAGCCAACAGAAAAATCAGAACTCCAATTGGAATGAGTGCATGAAGAAGGGTAGGGCGCTTCTTTTCTACTGTCATTTTTTTTAATCGTTGAAAAAGTAGGATACTTTGGATATAGATTTGAAGATAACAATAATAATGGACTACCCTACTTTTTATTGCGTATCAACGTTATAGTGTACACCTCTGTCTTTTAAGTATTGAAGCATAAACTGAAAGTGATCTTCTTGCTCGCCCAAATATTCAGGAGGGTTAATTCCTTTTCTATTAAAGCTGCCATCGATCACAAGATTGACAGCTCCGGTGCAAGTATATCCAGTGGTGCGAGCCATGGAAAGTATACCTGTTTCCTTTTCGGTGCGATCCAATAAGTAGTATTGATACTTTTTACTTTGCCCATTCTCAGTCCCTTCAATAATTATTCGCATCACTGTAAATTCTTCCTCTCCAGGTTTTAGTTTCCATTTTGGGAAAAGAAGTTTGGAGGTTACATCAATGGGTCTTACTTTTTGCCCTCCTACGTCAACAGGATCATACGAGAAAAAACCTGTATCCCTAAGTACCCTCAGGTATTCAACGCACCCAGGATAGCGAAGTGTTTTTTCAATCATATTGGGAATGTTAGGCATGGTTTTGATCAATGAGCGAAGCCCGTCCGAGTTCCACGATTCAAGGGTCCCAACGCCATCAAAATGAACATTTTCAGGATCTGACAAAGCTTCCTTAATAACAACAGCACTATTTTGCACATATCTCGCAGGGCGAATATATTCTTCGATTACATCAATAGGGGAGAAAACAGCTTTGTATTCATAAGGCCACTCACGGACTACTGGCAAACCACCCACAAGGCATTCGTATTTTTCAATCTTCATGCGTTGATTGTGATAGCCGAGAATAATGTTGCCCATCCCTGGAGCAACGCCACAGTCAGTTACTATTGTAACATTGTTTTTCTTAGCAAGATCATCCAGAAGAAAAGGATCTTCAGGAAAAAAAGAGATATCGACCATGTTCTTACCGGATTCAATTACTGCTTTTACAGTTTGAAATCCCATAAAACCTGGAACGGCACCTACTACTAAATCAAACGGTTCTATAACCTTTTTAAGGTCATCTATTTTAGAGAAATCAAGCTGCAGGGTTTTAACATTCGAGTTTTTAAAACTGTTAAGTGCTTCTAGATTGAGGTCAGTGGCGGTTACGTTAAAATCGTTTGCCAGATCAAGGGCCATTGCTTTCCCTACCAATCCTGATCCAAGTACGATTATTTTCTTTTTCATATTAATTATGTAATGAGTTCTGTTATATAAGATCCAACACCTTTACTAAAGTTTTTTATATTTTGCTCTCTGGAGCCACAATTCATAACTTACTAAAAAAATGGTCAGATATGTTTGATGCCGCCAAGATACTTGAAAAAGCAAAAAAGTCATCTTTTTACAGAGGGCTTCTTAATTTCTCATTAGACAGGATGATCCCTTTCAATAAACCACATGGTTTTAGAGTGATCGAGATAGGGGAACACCACTTAAAGACTAGGATACCTTATCGGAAAAGCAATTTCAATCATATCAGGGGATTGCATGCGTGTGCATTGGCCACTATTTCGGAGTTTACAACTGGATTTTTATTAGTCACTAAACTGGACGCTAAGAAGTATAGGCTTATTATGCAAAAACTCGAAATGAATTATCACTACCAAGGGAAAATGGATGCGTATGCGGAGTTTAAAATAAGTGAAGGCTGGCTCCAAAATGAAATCTATTCACCTTTAGAAAATCAGGATGCTGTAGTGGTAATTTGTGAAGTAAGAATCCATGATGAGAAAGGAAATCACCTTACTACAGGGTTTGTCCATTGGCAAATTAAGGATTGGGTTAAGGTAAAGACAAAAGTGGCTGCGTAAGAATGATGACCGAGGAAGATAAGGGAAAAATAACTGATCCATATCAATTATTTGAGGGGGCAATTCCAAGTGGGTTCGAAAATGATTTTGATGAATCTCTTTTTAATTCGAAACCACACAGACTAGTTCAGTCTTCCGCTAAATGGTACTCCTTTCATTTATTAAGAAAGGATAAAAAGAAAGTGATGGCCTCAATTCACTTTTCTGTAATAAAAGGTGCTGCGTTAAGCCCTGTACGGGCGCCTTTTGGATCTTTTGAATTATCTGATGCTGTGGTCTCGGAACAGTTATTTGAGTATATCCAATTTGTTGAAGAACGATTAATTGGTCTCGGAGTAAAAAGAATCACCATCAAGTGCTCTCCTGAGCAGTATCATGTCAGTCTGCATAATATGTTGTCTGTTTTACTTTTTAATCATCAATATCAAATTGCACATGCGGAACTAGGTGCTTGCCTTCGGATTTCAGAAACTCCGTTTGCGGATGTGGTTGATAGTTGGGAGAAAAGAAAGTTGAAACAAAGCTTGAGGGCCAATTTGAGTTTTAAGAAAATCCCGCTTAGTCAACTGAATAATATTTACCATTTTATTTTAACGTGTCGAGAAGATCGTGGTCATACTTTGAGTATGACTTATAAAGAACTTTATGCAACTGTCCGTAAAATAGAGAGCAACTTTATATTGTTTGGAGTTTATCAAGATGACATACTGGTGGCTGCATCGATTGCTATAAAAGTGAATAAAAAAGTGTTGTATAATTTTTATTCAGCACACAGTAAATCTTCGGATTCGTTAAGTCCGGTAGTTTTTCTTATTGGAGAAATGTATGACTGGTGCGGTAAGCACCGCTTTACTATTCTTGATCTGGGAACTTCCGCTTGGGGTGGAAAGCCCAACTTTCCATTGATTGACTTTAAACTTCGCTTAGGTGCGGAGCCAACGATGAAGCTCACCTTTGAAAAAAAACTAAAGTAATGTCCACACCTCTGGTGTCTGTGATTTGTCTTTGCTATAACCATGCACAGTATGTGGTGGAGGCAATACAGTCGGTAATCGATCAGACCTACCCAACTGTGGAACTGATTGTGGTGGATGATGCTAGCACTGATAATAGTGCAGAGGTGATAGGAGATTTTTTGAAAAACAGAAGTCACATAAAATTCATTCAGCTTGAACAGAATCTGGGAAACTGTACAGCTTTTAATAAGGGATTCGAGCTAAGTTCAGGAGCCTACATAATAGATTTGGCGGCAGATGATATTTTGTTTCCGAATAGATTAGAGGAAGGTGTGAAAGCACTGGAAGGTGCTGATGATAATTTTGGTGTTCAATTTTCGGATGCAGAATTAATTGATGATAACGGAAATGCTTTTGGATTTCATTCAGATAATTATCCTCATGACACAATTCCTCAAGGCAATATTTATCGTGATGTAATAGCACGATATTTCATTTTGTCGCCTACTATGCTGATAAAGAGAGAAGTACTTGAGTTATTAGGTGGATATGATGAGCAATTGGCGTATGAGGATTTTGATTTTTGGATTCGTTCCTCTAGGCATTTTAAGTATTTGTATATTCCAGAGCCCCTTGTGAAGAGAAGAGTGCTAAATGATTCTATGAATAGTAAGCAATTTGTAAAGGGATCATCACAACTTAGGTCAACCTTCATAGTGTGCAGAAAAATCAATGAGTTGAACGAAACTCAGGAAGAAAAAAAAGCACTTCTTAGCCGCATCCGTTATGAAATAAAAATTTGTTTAAGGCTGTTTGATTTTAGCTTAGCTGTAGACTATTTCAGGTTATTGAAGGATATTAAGGCATAACTACCTTCTGTTATCATCCCCTGAAACCATGCTCACATAGCTTTGGTAACGGCACAAAGCAATATCCCCATTTTCTATTGCAGCCAAAATTGCACAACCAGGCTCTGAGAGGTGAATGCACCTTGATCCAAACTTGCAATCAAGCCTTCGATCTCTCATTTCAGGGAAGTAATCTGATATTTCCTGGCTATTCATATCCATAAGCCCCCACTCCTTTACACCAGGTGTGTCTATCAGAAATGTGGAGGCATTGATTTGAAACATTTCGGCAAAGGTGGTGGTGTGTGTGCCTTTTTCAGAAAAGCCAGAGATTTCGCTAACTGATTGCTGAATGTTATCCGATAGCCTATTTAATAGCGTGCTTTTACCTACTCCGGAGTGACCCGCGACTAGCGTAGTCTTTCCTTGAAGTATACTTTGAATTTCTTCTAAGCTTTCATCATCCTTGGCTGAAATGGATTTAGTAGTAGCTTTTAACGTTGTGTACAAATAAAGTAGTTCGTTTAGTTCTTCAAGTTCGTTACTATTCAAAATATCTCTTTTGTTGAAAATTACGATTTGAGGAATTCTGTAAGCTTCAGCAGAAACGAGAAATCGATCAATGAACCCCAACGAGGTGCGTGGGTGCTTTAGTGTTGCTATCAGCATCACTTGATCTATGTTGGCTGCCAGCACATGGCTATGACCTGTTTTCTTTACGGACTTTCTTTCAATTAAGTTCTCACGTGGTAATAGCTCCGTAATGTGGCCTTCCTTTTGGTCGTGGTCAAAAATCACCAAGTCACCGACAGCTATTGGATTTGATTCTTTAATTCCATCCAAGCGAAATTTACCTCGTGCACGGCAAGTGTATGTGTTTGAATCTTCACCAAGTACATTGTACCATAGTCCAGTGGACCTCATTACTCTGCCTTTCATTTTTTATCCAATAAAGTATGGCAATGATCAATTACTTTTTGAGTTGCTCCTATGTTCTCCTTTACATAAGATTTGGTGACATCACAGGCTAGCAGATAGTTTTCAGGTCTGTTGATGAGTAATTCATATTTTGATTTAAAATCAGTGTAATTATTTACTTCAAATGCTCCACCTCGCATAATGAGGTCGATGGCTTCCTGGAACTTTTGATAGTTTTTGCTTCCGAAAAATATTGGTATGCCATAACACGCTGCTTCCAGAATATTGTGGAGCCCTTTGCCGAAACCGCCACCGACAAACGCAAACTCGCCATATCTATACAGACTCGAAAGCATACCCACATTGTCGACAATGAGCACGTCATATTCATTGACATTATCTTTTGCCTGGGAATACCTAATTGTCTTAACGTTTAGTGAGGTTTCTATTTCAATAAGAAAAGATTCTTTGATTTCGTGTGGTGCAATAATAAATTTTAATTTTCCGGAACTTCCGTTTATGTGTTGAACTAATAATTCAAGGTCTTCCGACCAGCAGCTACCAATTACCATGGTATTATCGCTTCCCTTAAATTCCTCAGCGATTTGAATTTCCTTGGATTTCTTTATTACCTCACTCACTCTGTCAAAGCGAGTGTCTCCAGCGATGGTAATATTTTTCAACCCTAAGGATTTGAGCAATTGATCGGATTTTTCATTCTGCACAAAAAAGTGATCAAACTTTCTAAGTGTGGTCCGAAACCACGCGGCATAACTTTTGAAGAAAATTTGATCTTCCCGAAAAATGGAGGAGACAGAAAGCAACGGAATGTTGTTATTACTCAGTACCTGAGCGTAGTTATGCCAAAATTCATACTTAATAAAAAAAGCAATTTGTGGTTTTGTGATTTTAATAAATCGCTTCGCATTGGTAAGTGTATCCCATGGTAAATAAAATATATAATCTGCCTGTGCATAATTTTTCCTCACTTCATACCCTGAAGGAGAAAAAAAGGTAAGGAGGATTTTGAACGTAGGGAATTCTTTTCTGAATTGCTCAATTACAGGCCTGCCTTGCTCAAACTCACCCAAAGAAGCACAATGTACCCATGCAACAGGCGATTGCTCGTTTTGAAATGCGTTTTCCAGCTTTGAAAATATCTTGCTTCTGCCGTTTACAAATGCCCTTGTTTTAGCATTAAACAGCGCAACTATTTTCACAAGACCCGCTATAATATTAATTCCGAGTGAATACAAGAGTGACTTAAATGGTTAAACGCAAATATAATCGTAAAACATTGGGTAGTTGAAATAGACGCTATTGAGTGCTCGTAAGCTATATTTTAGTATTTTTAGAAATTGACAATTAAAAGACCAACCATGAAAAGACTACGTACCTTATTAATGATCATGTTATCATTGACCTTTATCTACCAGGCCAATGCTCAAGACGATATTGATCAATTCTTAGAACAAAGTGCTGAGGATGGAGAGAAACTAATCGGAGTATATATTGCACCGGCCATTAAAGCATTTAGCTTGGGTATGAACCAAGGTTGGTACAATACGGCAAAACCACACAAAGTGGCCGGAGTAGATTTAACGTTTACAGGTAGCTTAATGAAGGTGCCTGCATCAGAGCAGTTGTTTGATGCAAATGCACTTGGGCTGACCGAGCTTACACTAGTGGATGCAAGTGGAAATCCTAGAACTAATGGTAACATTTCTACTATTTTAGGCCCTGATATACCTGCTACATTCTCACTCTCTTCAACAGTTAATGATGGAACTATCAATCAATCTGATGATGTGGATGTTCCTGGAGGATTAGAACTCGGTGAGGATCTTAAGCTCCTAGAGAACAAAATGCCAGCAGCAATGCTTCAACTTGGATTTGGATTACCTAAAGGTACAGATATCAAATTTAGGCTTGTGCCGAAGGTAGATGTGGGTGATGATGGTAAATTTAATTTATTTGGTATTGGGGTAATGCATGATGTAAAGCAATACATCCCAGGACTCAAAAACATTCCATTTGACTTATCCGCGTTTATCGGATACACCAAAATGAAATTGGATGTTGGTTTTGATCCTGGTCAAAACGGAGTGTTTGAAGTAAAATCAACTACCATTCAGGGGATTGCCTCAAAGAAATTTTCAGTTGTAACTTTTTATGGTGGTCTAGGCTACAATATTGCTAAATCTAATTTGGCCATGCTAGGCACCTATGATATCGGTGGATCTAACATAAAGGATCCTGTTGATTTAAGCTATGCGGCATCAGGTTTTCGTGCATCGGCAGGTATGAGATTGAAGTTGGCAGTGTTTACTTTCCATGCAGACTACACCCTCCAAAAGTATAGTGCCCTTACAGTGGGTTTTGGAATTAGTGTAAGATAAAACCTTGTAAAATATAATTAGGAAAGGCTGCTCTAGGCAGCCTTTTTTTATGTTCTTTAAACCTTATATTCTATTTCCCTTTAAACTTGGGAGCTCTCTTCTCAACAAAAGCACTCATACCTTCTTTTTGATCTTCTGAGGCAAACGCCATATAGAAATTCTTTCGTTCAAACATCAGGCCTTCGTCCAACTGAGTTTCAAAAGAACGATTGATGGCTTCTTTTCCTAACTGCACCGCAATAGGAGACATCTGAGCAATTTCTTTCGCTAGTTGTAGTGCCTCTTTCAAATACATTTCGATAGGCACAACTTTATTAACGAGCCCATAAAAATGAGCTTCTTCAGCAGAAATAAACCTGCCAGTTAAGATTAACTCCATGGCTTTTGCTTTGCCTACAGCTTTTGTGAGTCGTTGAGTGCCGCCAGCGCCAGGTATTACGCCTAATTTTATTTCTGGTTGTCCAAATTTTGCTGTTTCAGATGCGATGATCATGTCGCAAGTCATCGCCAACTCACAACCTCCACCGAGTGCAAAGCCGGAGACTGCTGCTATGATGGGCTTTTTAGTCTTTCGTATTTGATCCCAGGTGCTAAACTGGTCAAGGAGCAGCATATCAATGGCACTTTTGTCTGCCATTTGTTTGATGTCAGCTCCTGCCGCAAATGCTTTTTCATTGCCGGTGATAATGATAGCTTTCACATTTTCATTCTTGTCCAGCTCCATTAAAGCATCCCTCATTTCTTGCATTAATTGTGGGTTCAATGCATTCAGCTCTTTGGGCCTGTTGAGTTCTATAAGAGCCACATTAGGCTCATGTTGCTCAGTGACTTTAATTAGTTCCATTGTGAAATCGTTTAAGCGATCCCAAAACTAAGGAATACTTTAAATTGTACTTAAAGAATAAAAAAGAAAAGCCCCCGATTGTGGGGGCTTCTCAACCAAAAGGCGAAAAATAAATGCTATACGATGATGAATACAGGATAAAAGAGTTTGGTAACAACGTTCACGATTTAAATTTGCACTAAACGGACCCGTAATGAAGGTGTTATTTGTATGTCTGGGCAATATTTGCCGATCTCCTCTTGCTGAAGGGATAATGAAACGGAAGTTAAAACTACTGAGTCTCGACAGTAAAGTTATGGTGGATTCCTGCGGTACATCCAATTATCATATTGGTGATTTACCAGATAGTAGAACAAGGCTAAATGCCGAAAAAAATGGCGTAAGGCTGGATCATCGTGGAAGGCAACTCAATGTTGATGATCTTGATCAGTTTGATTTTATCCTTGCAATGGATTATTCCAATCACAACAACATTCTCAGTCTTGCAATAGACAAAACTCTACACAACAAAGTGTTACTGATGAGAGAATTTGATAGTGAAGGGACTGGGGAGGTTCCGGATCCTTACTACGGAGGAGAGGATGGGTTTCAAGAAGTATTTGATATTCTAGACAGGTCTACTGATGGGTTTATTGCGTACTTGCAATCGAAGGGGTTGATTTGATCAGTACTTGTAAAGTTGATCGTGACGACTGTTCTAACACAACATTTCTTTGATTCTTATATTTATTAAAACTATCAGCATCGTAGTTTTTAATGGTAATCAGCGTTAGCCCTGTGTTGTAGTAAACTTCAAAAGTTTTTCCAAGCTCTTCGATCAATGCCAGAACTTTCTCTTCCTTGAAATCAAGACAAAACGAGAATGAGATCGCTGAATTTTGAATCATATTCACTTTCAGGCCACGTGTTGAAAGTGAATTGAAAATTATTCCAATTTGTGATTCATCAATGAAAGTATAATCTGTAACCTGACAGGAGATCAGGCACTGGTTATCCTTAAAAACAATCAAAGGCGGCAGATGATCAATTTTGCATTCATGAATTCTGGTTCCGGGTAAATTGATATCATCAAAACTTTTTACAAAAAGAGGAATATTGCGGTTAGCTAAAGGTTTAATTGTTTTTGGATGGATAACCGAGGCGCCATAGTAAGTCATTTCTGCTGCCTCTCTAAAAGGTAACTCATGGAATGTAATAGCTGTAGGAAGGCGTTTAGGGTCAGCGCTCATTACACCAGGAACATCTTTCCAAATAGTAACGGACTCAGCTGAAAGGCAGGATGCAAATATAGCAGCACTAAAGTCCGAACCTTCTCGTCCTAGGGTAGTGGTAAGTCCATCTTTGTTTGCTCCAATAAACCCTTGTGTAATCACAATGTTTTTGTTCAATACTTCGGCTAAAGATTGGATCAAATCATTGCTTTGATCCCAGTTAACTATCGCCTCACAAAACGAAGCGTCAGTGGCAATATATTTTCTAGCATCTTTCCATAAGGAAGGTAATCCTATTTTTTCAAGATAGGCGCTTACAATTAATGTCGAGATGATTTCTCCTTGTGATACAACCTGATCGTATAATTCTTCAGAGCTGGAGTGTGATTTACTCAGTTGGTCTGTAATATTTGATTTTATTGATCGAAGTTCCTCAGCCAAAGGATTTTTTCCTTCGAAAAGCTCTCCAATAATTGTTGAGTGATAGTTCAGAATTTGTTCAAGCTCATTTTCGAAATTCTGATCTTTCAAATTGATAAGTCCCTCTAGTGCATTCGTGGTTTTTCCCATCGCGGAGACCACAATCAATAGTGGTTGGTCTGTAAAGGATTTAATAATTGTTGCTACTTTCTTTATGGAATCAGCATTTCTTACAGAAGCACCTCCAAACTTGAATACTCTCATCTTTTAAACCGAATTCAAATAACAGTCCTTATATTTGCTGTGAGAACCTATTTGGTTGCGAATTTAGGTTCAAAACTGCACTACAAAGAATTACATACCTAATTAAATGGAAGCTTCTAGAATAGCAAAATCGATTGGATTTACTTTAGATCGATTCATTAAGAACAATCAGGATCAATTTCAATATGCAAGCGGAGAACTTTCTCAGCTCTTGCGAGATATTGCACTGGCTTCCAAAGTAGTAAACAGGGAAGTGAATAAAGCGGGTTTGATTGATATTATGGGGCCTTTAGGGTCACAGAATATGGCTGGAGACGATCAGCAGAAATTGGATGTGTTGGCAGATATTCGATTTACAAGGGCCCTTAAAAAAGGAGGTGAGGTATGCGCTTTGATTTCAGAAGAATCTGAATCTTACGAGGATCTTAATAATGATGGCAAATACGTCATTGCAATCGATCCCTTGGATGG
>JBATLM010000092.1:0-35632 GCA_049289315.1 Cyclobacteriaceae bacterium | reverse complement strand
CCACCAAACCATCCGTGTGCCTGCTGAAAAATTTGATGCTTTGGTACAAGGTTTGGAAAAATTAGCGATTAAGGTTGAAAGCAAAGACATCAATACCCGTGATGTGACAGAGGAATTTATTGATATCGAAACCCGACTTAAAACAAAGAAAGAGTTGGAGTCGCGTTACTTGGAAATTTTAAAACAAGCCCGAAATGTTGAAGAGGTGCTGTCAGTGGAAAGAGAGCTAGGTAATGTGCGTTCTGAAATTGAATCGATGGTTGGAAGGCTGAGCTACTTAAAGAATAAAGTTTCTTTTAGTACACTCAATGTCAACTACTATCAGTTGGTAGACTCTGACTTTGGGTTTGGTTCAAAGTTTATTACTTCACTCAGTAATGGGTGGGAAAACTTGCTATTTTTTGTAATAGGTATTTTGAATTTGTGGCCGTTTATCCTTTTAGCAGGCGCAGGCACATGGCTATTTACTCGCTGGAGAAAAAGAAATAGAACTGTTTAGAGGATGATTGTATAGAGATTTCCACGAGAAATAGGGGAATTCAGTTACACCTCGCAAGGATAATGATTCGCATGCTCATGTAATACTCCGCACGCAGGCAGCGCCCCTTCGCCCTTCTCCTTAAATCAAGTCCGGTTTTTTGAGTGTTATTTTGAATTCAGTTTTTTTGTGAGGTTCTGAATCAAAGTAAATAACAGCGTCCAATTTTTCTGCAGCTTTTTTAACGGTATATAAACCAAGACCAAACCCTGTTGATTTTACACTTCCGCGGAAAAACATTTTGTATAAATTATTACTAATGCTCTCCTGAATACCTTCGCCATTGTCGATAACGGAAACAGATAATTGATTGTTGATACTTTCGCTAACAATACTAATCTTAGGATTGGGATTGTTGGAGAAATCGATAGCATTGTTAATTAGATTATCTAATATGATGATGAGTAAAGAATGGGTAGACCGAAAGTCCTTCACTTTAAAATCGGTAGCAATTTGAATTTTCTTGGCATTTATTTTGGCTGTTGATTTTTTCAGAATTAATTCAATTTCTCTTTCCAAATTGATTTCCTGATTGTCAATATCAGCCTTCAATACAGCATTTAAGCTTTGAATTTTATTAACCAGGTTTAGCTGTTTCAAGGCCGTCTCTTCTATTAGTTCATTAATCTTCCTTCTTTCGTCTTCGTCTCTGGCACCTTTTAATAATTTAACCAATCCCATCATGGAAGTGATCGGTCCTCTGAGGTCATGAGATGCTTTATAGAAGTAAGTCTCCAGTTCTTCGTAAGCTAGTTTTAGCTGGGCAGTCCTTTCTTTCACTTTGGTTTCTAGCTGTTGATTAATTTCAGCTAATTTGTCCTGACTCTTTTTTCTATTGTATGCTATGTATACCGCCAAAGCAAGAATTAAAAGCAATAATATGACCAAGTAAATGGATAATGTTAGGGCCTGATTTTTCTTAGATGCATCAAGCGCATCAATTTTAGCCTGAGATCTTAACTGTGCAACCTCTATTTGATTGGTCTCCAACTCTCTAAGTGCTGTTACTTGCAATATCTTGTTGTTTTGCTCCATGGCAAATAACGTGTCGTTAACAAGCACCAATTCACTATAATAGTGCATGACAGAATGACCATTATTTTCTTTTAAGTAAAAATTTAACAGACTATTTATGCTAGTTTTTAATTGTGGGTAGAGTTTATTGTTTTTTGAAAACTGATATGCCTTTAAATAATTTGTTTCGGATTTTTGTTTGTTTCCAACCTTGCCATAAATCCTCCCAATGCTGTTAAATGTATAGATGAGGTTATTGAGGTTTTTGCTGTTTTGTGACTCCTGTTTCAAAACCACTTCCATCAGGGCAAGTGCTTCGTGGAGTCTCCCCATTTGTTCATACGCCTCTGCAATGTTGTATAATGTTTTGTAATACTCAGCTTGGTTATCCTGTGCCTTTCTTACTTGTAGGGCTGAGTCATAATATAAGAGTGCTTTATTATAGTCTTTTTGTTGTGAATTAATATACCCTAGTATATTCCAGGCAAATGCAGCACCAACGTGGTCCGAAACTTCCTTCATTTGAACAAGTGAACGATGAGTAAATTGTTCGGCCAATACCATATTATCAGAATAGATGAGTGCCCATGCTACTCTTCCATTGATCCGTGCGATCTCACGTGCTGCGTTGTACTTAGAGTAGAGTCCGATAGACTCTTCATATAAATCAATTGCCTTTGGGTAATTGCCACTTATCTCAAAAAAATAGCCAATGCGGAATCCTGCATAAGCCTTCAGTAAATCAAAATTATTTTTTTGAGACAATTCATAGCCTAATTCAAAATTGGAAAGTGCATTTTCATAGTTACTGGTTTCCATAAATAAATCACCCCTGTTGATTATCATGGCCAAATAACTGCGACTTCGCAGGGAGTCTTGCTGATTACCATATGCTTTAAAACCATTATCCAACGCCAGCTGAGCTGAATCGTACAGCTCAAGTTTTATAAAGCATCTGAACAATAAACTATATACCGATGGGCCTGGATTTGATTTGAGTTTAATTTTAGATTTTGCATTCACGATGGCCTCGTTGAAATGCGATTGATGAAAATTAAGAAGCCCTTTACTCTGATAAAAATTAGATTTTGCTTCGCTGGAAGCATTCTGAAGTAGTAGAGAAGCCTCTTCTAAATAATAGAGTGCAGAGTCTAGTTTTCCTGTACTCCTGTAATAATCGGAAATTGATATATGGGTCTTAATCGGATATTCAGGTGTTGCTAATGTAGACCCTTCATCCAATGCTTGCCTATAAAATGAAAGCGATTCTGATGTGTTCCCATTTATGAAATATGCATTTCCTAAGTCAGTGAGGGACATTGCTATTAGCTCGCTGTTGCCCAGTTTTCTCACTAGTTCGAAGCCGGTATGAGCATCCCCTTGTGCAAGAGTCGTATTTTTGTCAATTGTCAATTTGACTAAATGATGGATACTTTTTGCCTTTGCCTCAGAATTGGGCATGGTTTTAATGACTGATCTCAAAGAATCCAAATTATGAACCTGAGGAAAGGCAATGGAACCGTGTAGGAGACACCACAAGGCAGGTACTAACCATATGGATTTTTTTAATGGCATTATTTCAATATAATGTATTATTAAATGAATGCCGCTTTTTAAAACCGAACTTTAGAATATCGGAGATGATTTATATGAGGGGTATATACGCTGAAATCCAATTGCTAGCGCAAATGACCGAATTATAGGGAAAATCAACGAACGGTACTACCCTAAATGTGTGCCTTATAATTAAAGGGGAGGCTTTTAATTGGCTATAAAAAGATAGGTCTTAGCCTCCTCAATTGAAGATGAGGCTATTCATCTTTGGGACTTTTTTTATCAGCTTCATTTTCTTTTGCTTCTGGATCGGCCTCCTCTTCTACTTCCTCAGTTTCATGCCTTGAGATGTGAAGCATGAATTGTTTATCCATAGAAAATTCAAAAATATATCCGTCCATTAGCTCAGAAGCTTTAGGTGATTCGGATAGTACATTCAATAGATCTTTAGCAACACCCGATCCTTTAATATTATTCACAGCCTTGCCTTGGTGTGCCTCTAAGGTAAAAGTGTATCCCTTTTCTTTAGGGTTTAATGCTTTAAATTCATGCTTAAAAAACTTATATTCCTGGGGTTCTTCTTCAGCCGCAAGCATCAATTGCAGGATTGCAGGACGGTACTTATGCCATAGCGATGCGTATCCTTGATTGGTCATGGAGTTGAAATATTGAGGACTCATTATTTATTATTTTAATTACTTGATTAAAAATGTCTTAGCCTAAGTAAGTCAGTAATCCCTTACTTCTGGAAGTGTGACGTAACCTTCTCGTTGCCTTTTCTTTTATTTGTCTAACCCTCTCTCTTGTAAGGTTGAATTTTTCACCAATTTCTTCCAGGGTCATTGCAGTGTGACCATTTAATCCAAAGTAATCACAAATAACTTCCGATTCTCTTTCTGTTAGGGTAGAAAGTGCACGGCTAACTTCTCTTTGTAAAGAATCGTGCATTAATGCCATATCCGGGGTGTCTACCTGATCACTAGATAGTACATCGAGTAAACTATTTTCTTCACCTTGTACGAACGGAGCATCTACAGAAACTTGACGGCCCCCAGAGCGAATGGTTTTTTCAACTTCATCCACGCTTAGTTCCAATACATCAGCTAGCTCTTCACTGGATGGCTCGCGCTGAAACTTCTGTTCCAGTTCAGAAAAAGCCCTGGATATTTTATTAAGAGACCCAACACGATTTAATGGAAGGCGGACAACACGTGCCTGTTCAGCAAGTGCTTGTAAAATGGACTGACGAATCCACCATACCGCGTAGGAGATAAACTTGAACCCACGAGTCTCATCAAAGCGCTCTGCGGCTTTAATAAGCCCTACATTACCTTCGTTGATTAAGTCACCAAGGCTAAGGCCATTATTTTGGTATTGCTTGGCAACGGAAACTACAAACCTTAGATTAGCTTTTGTTAGCTTCTCTAGTGCAATAGCATCCCCTTGCTTAATTCTTTTGGCCAACTCCACCTCCATCTCTGCGGTAATCAGATCTACTTTTCCAATTTCCTGAAGGTACTTGTCCAGGGACTGACTTTCGCGGTTGGTGATCTGTTTGCTGATTTTTAGTTGCCTCATAGCATTTAATCGAGTATAGTAAAACGAAGTAATGAGAAATAACTAAGACCGGAGTCCCCTTTCAATTAATGAGCTAATAAGAAGTGACTTGTTTAACAATGTCTTTTCTGCTTTACTCAATGAACTGAATAGTAAAGATACTAATTTTTTGATCATTAGGCGTAGAAAAATTTCGACATAAATGATATATAACATCCTTTTAAAGAGGTAATTATCCTTGCTATGAGGTGATTTTTGATGCCACTCTTTTGCTCCTTAAGCATTTGAAATTATCAGTTATGAACTGGCGAATGATAGGATCAAAACGTAGAGGTGATGAAAATTGCTATTTATGACCTCGTCAATAAGAACAATAACAACGACATGGAAGTTAAAGATAATGGTTGACTCAGTCTTGTCGGGCGGAGATTCAGTAAAACTCAAAAAAATTAAAAGTGAGGGCCATCTATGAATATTAAACGAGGTACTGTGTAAAGAAAATTTACCTCAAAGAGAATGAAGATGAGGTAGATTGCAGGAATGAAGTAGCATCGAGCAGCCCATAGAATTCCATAGAATAAGATATAGTTACATCCCTCGAACACGCCAATCATTGATTTTTTTATCTTTAGGTAAAATAATTAAAATGCTATGGCAAAGAGATTAGTAAAAGGTGAAAAAAAACTATTTGGAGTATGCAGCGGACTGGCCAATTATTTGGACATAGACCCGACCCTAATGCGTGTTTTATTTGTAGTTGCGGTACTTATGGCGGGCACCGGAGTTCTGGCTTATATCGTACTTGCCTTTATTATGCCGGATAAGTAAAGCTCTAGGGTGTGCTATAGCGCCTCCACATTAGCTTTAGTGGAGACGCAAACACCTGGCAAAGTGTTGAGTATTAGTAGAAGAATTGTTCTAATACAATTTTCCCGTCCTTCACTTCATAAAGGGCTATTTCTTCCTGACTCATTCGTCCTTGTCCTTTAAATGTAGCATCGAACCCCATTGTGCAAGTGAAGTAGTTACCAGCAACTTGTGGCTCGTTACAAAACCCACTATGGGTCTCCTCAATCATTTCTTGCCACTGTTTTCCTTTTTCTTTGATCTGATCCATTCCATATGCACTTTTAAAGCCCTGGGCATGTGCAGGTTCAATGCTTTTGGCTTCTTTACTGAAAAGCTCACTCTGAATTTTGTCCCAATTGCCTTGCTGTGCCAGTGCGTAAAATTTCTTTGCTACTTCTTTTGTTGTCATAGTTTTTTGCTTTTGGTTAATGATGATACAAATAACCATACCCGGTGTGACAACCTTATGTCAGTAGGTAAAGCAACTTTTGATATAACCTGAATCTTATTATACCGTGATAGACGGGTATACTACACTTAGGCCTTAGCGGCAAAATGTAATATATTCATATTCTTAAATTCAGGCTATGAAGGTACTATTCGTACTAGCAACTACGTTTCTTGGAGGTTTTATCGGCTTATTTTATGGTATTGCCACTGTGCCTAAAAATAGTGGTTTGGCAGGGCCAGCAGAGGTTTTAGGGTATTCGATCGTGGTGGCATTGATATCTCTGGTACTTTCTATAATTATTAATAGAAAAATGAAGCCAGAAATAAGAAAGAAGATCACCATCACTTTTTTGTTGGTTTGTCTTATCCCGATTTGTTGGTTGTTTTATCGATTCAAAACAAATCGACCGACAGAGAAAGAAATCCCAACTACGGCAAAAAAGGTGACGCCAATTAGTTACAACCAACAATCGGCAACTGTCCTTGGTTTAGGGATGATGAGACCAGACTTTTATTCAAAGAAAGTCTTGTATTTTTATAATTCTCCTAACCTGGAAAAGTCAGTCTCTGACCATACACCTTCGGATAGTTTGGTTTTTGGGCAATCCGATCATCATCAATATGACATCCTCAATGCTCCACCATGGTTTTTTCCGGCTCATATAAAAATGGACTATGAGGTCCTGTATATGAAAGTCATTCTTCAGGGTAAAGACTGGATGCAGGTAGAGGTGAATAGGCAAACGGGGCAATCTGCATGGGTAGATGCAAGTGAAGTGAAATTGTCTTATTGGCCACAATTTTTACTTAACGTACATTCTATTGAGAACCCTGATATGCAAAACAATCCTTTGAAGGTTCGCCCTTTAGAGCAAGCAGGATTATGGGAGGGAGCTGCTTATGAGTGGATGATTCCCGTATTGGTTAATGAAAACTGGCTAAAAGTTTCTTTGCGTGACAAGGACATGCGAGTTGTAGGAGAGGCCTGGTTGCATTGGAGAAGCGATAAAAATCTCCTTATTAAATATTCGTTGCTTTCTTAAAATTTCAAAACATGAAAATTATATCCTTTTTGACTATTGTTCTGGTGCTCTCATGCGAACCACAATCGGAGTCTGTTACACTGCAAGATGATTTCAACTATGAGGAATTTGATATTACGCAATTGCAAAACGGATATGCATCTGGCGAGTACACAATTCAGGATGTGGTTAAGAGTTATTTGGATAGGATCGAAGCCATAGATAAAAATGGACCTCAGCTTAATTCAATCATTCAGATTAATCCTGATGCGATTGAAATTGCGAAAGCTTTGGATGAAGAATTGAAAAGCGGAAAGTCGCGTGGTCCGTTGCACGGTGTACCGATAGTTTTAAAGGACAATATCGATACGCATGATAAAATGGAAACAACCGCTGGGTCTCGTGCTCTGATCGGATCATACCCACTACAAGACAGTTTTGTAGCACAAAAATTGCGAGAGGCTGGCGCTGTAATTATTGGTAAAGCCAATTTAAGTGAGTGGGCCAATTTTCGAGGGGAGATGTCATCCAGTGGATGGAGCGGAGTTGGTGGCCAGACTAGAAACCCTTATGACGTTACACGGAACCCTTGCGGGTCTAGTGCAGGGTCTGGCGTAGCCGTTTCTGCAAACCTTACAATGCTTGCCATTGGGACTGAAACAAATGGTTCAATCGTATGCCCATCCACTGTAAATGGAATAGTGGGCATCAAGCCAACCGTAGGGCTTGTTAGTCGCTCTGGAATAATCCCTATTTCATTTACTCAGGATACTGCAGGACCGATGGCACGCACCGTGAGGGATGCTGCAATTTGCCTAGGTGCTTTGGTAGGAATAGACACTGCCGACAGCAAGACACAAGTTGATGATAGAAAAGAGTTTACTGATTACACACAATTCCTCAAAGAGGATGGGTTGAAGGGGAAACGAATTGGTCTTTATATGGCGCCCATGGGAAGAAATAACAAAGTGGATGTGGTGATGAATAAGGCCATTGATTTTATAAAAAGCCAGGGAGCAGAAATTGTAGAAATCCCTAAAATCGGAATTGATGAGTTGGGGAGATGGTCATTTGAAGTGATGTTGTTCGAATACAAAGATGGTTTAAATAAATATTTTAAATCGTTAGGGCCAAATGCTAAAATCAAAAGCCTGGAAGACTTGATTGCCTTTAATAAAGCTGATTCGGTTGAATTGCAGTTTTACAATCAGCGGTATTTGGAAATGGCGTTGGAGAAGTCAGGATTAGACTCCGATGAATACAGGCAAACATTGGAGAAGATGCTAAGAGGTAGCAGAGAAGAAGGAATAGATCGTGTGATGAATGAACATAAGCTGGATGCGATTATTGCACCTACAGGTGGACCGGCCTGGAAAACAGATTGGACAAATGGTGATTCAGGACATGTGGGCAGCTCCTCGCCTGCAGCTCGTTCAGGGTACCCTAATATTACCCTGCCGATGGGGTTTATTGAAGGGCTTCCAGTTGGGATATCTTTCTTTGGAAGGGCGTGGAGTGAGCCTTTGTTGCTTGAGATGGCATATGCCTACGAACAGGGAACTAAGCATCGCAAAGCACCACAATTTCTAAACACTAACCATTGATAAATCTCCAATGAGACTTTTTGGGTTCATTTTCTTTATTGCAGGACTTCCATTTTTTTTAATAGGATTAATCTGGCTTCAGGTTACGATAGATGATGTAGACAACGGGGGTTTTGAAATGTTAATCGGACCTGCTGTATTTAGCTTTATGGGTTTTGTATTTATGGCAATTGGTGGTGGAATATTGTGGATACAACGTCAACAGCGGTTGCGAAGGAAAATGCTCATGCATACGGGCAGAAAATTGAAGGCAACTATAACGTCTATAACTCAAAACCAAAGTATCAGGGTCAATAACCGCCATCCACATATTGTTTTCTGTACGGCTGCTGTTTCGGGGGCTGATAAAGAATTTAAAAGTGCTAATGTCTATGGAAACATTCTCCTGAATATTGGGGATGAGTTAGATGTATTTCTTGATTTTAGAAATCATGATAATTATTGGGTTGAGATTCCGAAGGATGCTGCGAGGAGGTAGTTGAATGGAGAGAAAGCGGCCGCCTCAGTTTTTTAACTCCAATTGCTGATGTTAGCGGGAAGAGAATTATTTATTGGTTGTCTCATTTCTTAAAAACTTTAACAAAAGCCGCTGATATTCATAAAGATCAATAGGTTTAGTTTTAATCATCAAGGCCAATAACTTGTGCGATTCGGGGCTTGTTATTTTCAACGCACTAGAAACCAATGCCAGTTCCTGAAAAACTTTTAGTTGCTCCGAATTAAGCGAACGACTAATTGTAATTTGATTTCTCAAAATTCTTGTACACTCAGCAATCGCCAAACTCCTTACCCCACTAAATTGCTTTTGGATCATTTTGGTAATTCTTTGTGTAACTACTGGGAGGGATAAAGGGACAGTTTTACCAAGATTTAATGCCATATTGCTTTCAGTAAATCGGATAAGGACAGATTTACTTGTTTTATGTGACTTGTTGATTTTAATTTTCTTGCGTTCTTGTGATGCCAGCTTGTCAAGAGTTTTGTCTATTGGCCGAAATCCATATTTGTAGTAAAACCAAAACGCCCCAGAAGTTATTCCCTCCGGGTTATCAAGACCAAACTG
The DNA here is from genome assembly GCA_049289315.1 of Cyclobacteriaceae bacterium. Taxonomy (GTDB): domain Bacteria; phylum Bacteroidota; class Bacteroidia; order Cytophagales; family Cyclobacteriaceae; genus ELB16-189. The sequence goes on along the minus strand of JBATLM010000092.1, from coordinate 25,981 downwards.
GTAAGGCTCTATTTCGAAATAGGAAACCCTAAATGCCATTCGGTAAACACGTAATAGTTGACACATTACGTATCCGGATTCACCACCACGGAAAGCCTCAAATATGTTAATACCAAAATTGGCCCGCTCCCCAAAGACCCATGAGCCTCCATATGCTGCAGGAAACCCATTCTTAAATAATGTGAAGCCAACATACGACTCCATAGGAAGTTGACGGGCTGGAACCATGCCATACAAAGCAACTGATATTCCGCGGTCTAATTCGTAAACTCGGAGTGAATTGGGATCAAGATAGGTGACCGGATCAGTTTCCCTATCGTTGAGGGTCATTGTGTCTTTAATAGACATAATCACTTCACCGATTTCTTGTTGTGTGAAAGGTTTTGGCTTAGGAAGCTCACTATTCAGTAAGTCGTGAATATCAAAATGTTTTTTCCAATCTTGTTGATAGCATAAGGCACTTACGGGTATGCGATTGTAGGTTCTCGAAAACGTCTTGCTTTTTGGTTTAATCCTTATTTCAATCCCTAGCTTATCAAATAGGTAGTCTTTAATAGAAGGTTGATTGTTGAATATACTAAGTTGATCCAAGTAAAAATCTAATCGTTGAGTTTCCTTTACCCCAAGCACTTCCAGAATCTCCTGATTATTGAATCCTGCTGAAGTATTGCTTCGCTCTAAGCTGGGAAGCGTATGGATGAGGATTTCGTTCAGGGAATAGTCGGATTGATCTGCTAACTCGATAAGGCAAAGTGGGTGGGTTTTTAGCCACGAGATACAATCATGTGAGTAAACAGACACCATTTGGGTGTATGGCAGGCCTGTGTTAGCCAGAGAAAAAATAGTTTTGTGAGGGGCATTTCTTAGTCGAGACGTGATTCGCGACAATTCTTTTTCTGCGAGTCTTAGTTGCTGTTCGTTAGCTGGATATGCACAAATAAATAATAGGGCTTCATGGTAGTTGAGCAATGATAGATTAATGACAAGCCTTTTTTTGCTTAGCTGCAACATAAGCTCACTTGTATCGGTTTGACTAGACTTGCCTAGTTGTCCCCTTAGTTTATGCAGAAGTGCAGTGAATGAGGCCTTCATCAAAATTTATTGAACCCTCTAAAGATAGTCAAACTTTATATTTGACGGATTTCTAATTGTTGCAGTACTAATATTAGAACAACTTAAGTTGCACAGGAAGTGCAACTCCTTTATAGCGGGTAGGCGCCTGAGACTCGGAGGGTGCATGAATAGCAAACAACCCGGTTTCTTTGTATCGCGATGCAACTACTATTTCGGTAGCTCCGGAAATACTATCGAAAAGATTTTGGACAATTCTTGGAGAGTTGTTGTTTCTTGAAAGGTGGCCCAAAAAAAGATGGCTCATAAAATCGGGCCTGTGCTCAGTAAATAGTTTAGCTGCCTGAACGTTTGATAAATGCCCGTATCCCCCTCTAATTCTATTTTTGAGCGCTATTGGGTACCTGCCAGTTTCCAGCAATTCGTCATCATAGTTAGATTCTAAAAAGGCTGCGTGGCATTGTTTGAAGTTCTGGATAACGTGATCTGTAATATCGCCAATGTCAGTGAATATACCCACATTCACGTCTTTGTTGGATATGATGAAGTTGTGAGGGTCTGTGGCATCGTGCAGTATCGGAAATGCCAGGATGGTAATGTCCCCGATGGAAACGGGTTCGTAAGCTTTAAAGTTATAGGCTTCCGCCCTGAGTTGGGCTTTCAGGAGGGTGCGGGTGGTAATATAAACTGGAATTTTAAACTTCTTATGAATGGAGGGGATGCCATGAACGTGGTCAGCATGTTCATGTGTAACAAATATGGCCTTTACATTACTGAGTGACAGACCCAGCCGTCTTAGTCTTCTTTCAGTTTCTCTGCATGAGATACCAGCATCGATAAGGATGGCCTCATTCTGATTACCAATGTAGTAGCAATTTCCATTGCTCCCGGAGTTTAATGATGCAACAAATAATGACATTTATGAGAGCGAAGTTAAAAGAATAATTTCACTCCTGGCCATTTAGAATGTCAATTGCTCAGCTATTCTTCCATGGATATATCATAAATTGCTACCCCGATTAAAAATGGAACAAATGAATAAGTTTATTGAACTGCCAATAGCAGACGAAGAAGAAGAGGAAGTGAAGTCTGTGTTGGTGAATGTGGCCAACGTAGGGCGAATATTTCCTGATCCTCAAAACAGTCGCAAGTGTATGGTAGAATTAAGTTACCATAGTATTAATGATGCCCCAGTTTGTTTAGAGGTCAACTTGCCCTATGAGACAGTTCGTTCCTACTTTATGCCATAATGCCTGAGAGCGCACCAAATATTGAAGATATTAGAGATGAGTTGGTATTTACCACATCCCGTAGTAGTGGTCCTGGTGGCCAAAATGTAAACAAAGTAAATAGCAAAGTGATTCTGAAATGGGATGTGGCCAATTCAACACAACTCAATGAAAATCAGAAGGACATTATCTTCAATAAGCTCAAGAGCAGATTAACCAAAGAAAACGTGCTGGTTCTTCATGAGCAGGAATCGAGATCGCAGTTGGTAAACAAAGAGACTGTGATAATCAAATTGAATGACCTACTCAAGAAGGCATTTGTTGTTAAGAAAAAAAGAAAGCCTACGAAACCGACCAAAACTTCCGTTCACAAAAGAGTAAAGGAGAAAAAATTAAAAGGAGAGAAGAAGCAGTGGAGACAGAAGCCTGATCATTGATCACCAGTCGTCATCAGTTGCTTTTAATTCGAAGTTGTCAGCAAAAGCTTTTCCAAGTAGCCCAAGCGTGTTGGGTTTCATCCAATCTTGCGAAAGCTGTGTGCCGTTGTTCTTGCTACATAATCCGGTGAGTGCCTCTTTTTCTTTAATTGATTTGTAACCAATTTCACCCGTTACCATTATCTGATTAAAAGTAACACGATAGCGGCCATCTCTTATGGCTACAGCTACTTGCCCACTGAATTTGCCGGTCTGAAGTAATAATGGAGTTTGCACCTGACTGAACTGAAACTTTAGATAATCAACGGTGAGGTCTTTTACATTGAACGTGATCTCGTTTGCACTTACTTTTATACTAGAGAATTGCTTGTTCTTTTTGTATTGCTCTTCCAGTTTAGCATACGTTACACTTTCACCTTGAAAAACAGCCTGATAAATAATTTCCTGATCCTGAAGTTTGAAGTCTTCATATTCAGTGGTTTGAGAAAAACCAATTGCAGTGGTGAAGGCAAGATACACGATAATGAACTTCATAATTTCTTATTTGCTGTAAAGATACTAACGTTCAGCAAAACGGAATAGTACACAAGAGAGTGGGGGTATAAATGTAGAGCGGCACCCTGTTTTATAGGAATGCCGCTCCAAGAAGAGCTCTTTCTTCCTTGCAGTAGGTTTAGGTACTGATGTAAAAGACCCTTCTTTAATAGCTAAGTTCACTAAAATCTATTCGATTTCTATCACCCTTCCGTAGGTAATTTGAGGGTGATTCACCTTTCCTCAGGTTTTGACTTTGGCTAACCCCAGGAGGGTAAACAACCAGTTGGGAAGTGATTTTGTGGGATTTCTCTTTTTTACATTTAGATACCATCCCCATTTTTCCATGATGGGAATTTTATGGGTCTCCACAAATTCAATGAGGGTGCCGTCTGGGTCTTCACAGTAGGTGAAGTGACCCGCAGCCTTTCCCATGTCAAAGGAATTACTGCTGTCAACAGTAAAAGGAAAATTATTCTCTGCACAGGAGTCCCCAAGTTGTTTCATGCCATGTACGTCAAAGCATACATGAATAAACCCAAGGTCGCCCCAATATCTATTTTCAAATATTTTTTTTGGTTGCTCATCAATGATTTCAACCAATTCCAATTCTGTATCACCTAACAACCTGCTAAATGCACCGCATCTATTTGGATCACTTTTCAAAAGAGCTCTTCTGTATTTTTTACTTTCACCAGGTAGGCCGGAAAAATCACTGAACACATTAGTTTGGTCGTAGGTTGCCGTTTGATAACCCAGCACAGACTGGTACAAGGGAAGTGCTTTATCAATATCTGAGACTCCTATTACGCATCCAAAAACCCCGCCTGAATGCGAATCATTTTTCTTCAGCCAGCTGTCTCCTTCAATTACTTGGAAAGTATTGTTATAGGGATCTTTGACAAAAAAATGCTTACGTCCATCAGGTCCCGTCTGCAAACCACCCAAAGTACTAATCCCGTTACTTTCAAAATGAGAAAAAGATTTTACAATATTCCGGGATTTCATTTTGATGGCATAAATTCCAGTATCTCCAAGTGATGGCTGAACTTTTGGCGGTTGTGGCGTTTTTGAAGTATACTGCCAAATTTCGAAACCTCCACCTCCTTGCCCATTTATTGCCAAAATGGCAAACCGATCTTCGGCTATGTCATTGGTATACCTTGTCATCAAAGAGGCAGTCGCCTTGTCTTTGAATATAGGTATGTTCATATCAAAGTGCTTGCGATACCATGCCCAGGCCTCTTCGGCATTGCTAACCCCAATTCCAACTTGTTGAATTCCTGCTATTATTGGCAACTTCATTAATCTTCCTTATTTCAGCCATAATTTAGCATTCTTTTATAAAGAGAAGCCATTTTTTTTGATGGTCGCTTTAAAAAATACATAATGAAAATTGTGAGGTTGGCAATTTGTACCCTTGGCCAGGAGTTAGAGTTATACTTTCTGGAAGATACGGTAATACATTTTGGGATTATTTTGAATCGCTCGTTCTTCCTTATACGCTGAATGATATCGTAATCCTCCATGATGATAAAATTCTCATCAAATCCTCCTATAGTAAAAAAGAAATCTCTGCGGATGAACATTGTTTGATCGCCTCCTCGGCACATAATTCCATTGAAGCGGGTACAATAAGCATTGGCTTTTAATAACCAGCTATTGGAATCAAACTTAAAGCGGTAACATCCGGCCTGATTTCCTGATTGAATAGCTTCTTCAATATCTGTGGCAAAGCTGTCGATGAGTTTTATATCGGCATGGACAAAGTATAAAATGCTTCCAGAGGACTGCTCGGCACCAAGGTTCATCTGAGTGGCCCGTGACTTGATGGGGGAGGTCAATACTCTGGCACCTGATTGTTGGGCTAGTAAAACTGTCCTGTCTTCACTTTGACCATCCACTACAATCACCTCCTTGACTAAATCCCGACTATTAGAAAAGATATACTTTACAAGTTGACCTATGTTTTTCTCTTCATTGAAAGTGGGTATGATAACGCTGATTTCCAATGTGTCTATGGAATTAGCAGAACTTCATAATTTTTAATAGGACTGTCCATCGATGCCCTAACCAGAAGGCCATCTTTGAAATAATATCTATTCTTATTTCCTAGCACTTCTACGAGATAACTCTTTTCTGCCTCGAGTTCTGCTAATGACAAAATACCATACCCATCTGCATACACTTTAGTGCCTTGAGTAGGTTGTTCAAAATATAGTTTTGCAATATTAAAAGTTATGGGTGTAGAGAAAGTAGTGTCCTTCTTATAATCATAGGCATCTACTTTAATTTTATAATGGTCTTTCTCCCACTTTGAAGTAGAAGTGTAATTGCCTTTGTTAGTAAAAGTTTTTACCTCTGATTGGATCAATTGGCCATTGAGGAAGGTAGAATTGTAAGAGTAATCGACATTCACTTTAAAGAAAATCCAGAAACTTACATTGCTGGTTAAGCTATAATTTATTGTAGAGTCATTCACCTTTGTTTGATGGGCAGTGAGTTCTCCAATTTTAAATCCCGCCAATCGAATATCAAAGTTTCGTGTGAGGGTATCATTTGCATACAGATGACTACAAAAGCCAAGTGATAGTAAAATAAAAATGAGTTTAGAATTCATGCCTTTTGAATTCAAGCTGTTGCGCCTCCGCAACTTGAACCCGCCCCGGCTGTACACCCAAAGCAGTGCTGATTAACCTGAATTTCTCTGTTGGTTAGCGTTTCCGTATTCCACTTGGAGATGTGTTGACCTGATGTGTCTACTTTCATTTCCAGCATTTGATTAAAATCACAATCGTATAAATAACCATCCCAACCAACAGAAATGGTATTGCGGCACATGACACCTTCAGCTGCTATCGGGTTGAACGAGGAAATTAATTTTTCCATATAACCGTCAAAATTTCCGCTGGCCAGTAAGTAATCAAGAAAGCGACTAATAGGCAGATTAGTAATCGAATACAGTTGATTAAAAACTATGTTATAGGGATCTTTCAATTTCTTTTTAAAATCTCGCTCTAATGATTCTTGTGAACCTGGCAGGAATGCTCCGGATGGATTATAAACGAGGTTGAGTACTAAGCCACTATTTTCTTTCCCATAGCCCACCTCATTAAGCATTTGCAATGCTCTGATTGATTTTTCAAATACCCCTTCGCCACGTTGTGAGTCTGTGCGCATGGCTGTGAAATAAGGGAGAGAAGAGGTTACTTCAATATTGTGTTTCTTGAAAAAATCAGGGAGGTCATGGTAAGAAGGGTTGGCAACAATTATTGTGAGGTTACACCGCACGATGATGTTTACCTTCTTGTCTATTTTTCTTATCTCTTCCACAAACCACCTAAAGTTGGGATTCATTTCTGGTGCCCCACCCGTAAGATCTATAGCTCCAAATGAATGCTCCTTGATGACATCAAGGCAATGTTGCATCGTTTCACGGGTCATTATTTCTTTCCTATCTGGTCCGGCATCTACATGGCAATGTTTACAGGTTTGATTGCACATTTTACCAACATTGATTTGAAGAATATCAATATGGGTGGGCTTTAAAGGATATAGGTCTGCTTGCCTGAGTTTGCTTGCAAACGCATCAGGTTCAAACCCAGTAGGTGTTTTTTCACTAAGTATCTTTAATTCATACCCAACATCTGCCAGCTCACTCTTTCTTGCTTTTAAAGATTTTATCATCACATTGAAAGTTCTTTACATTTATTCATCATTTGCACACTATGTACTAGAGTGGCTCCACTTCTTATCGCTGCGGCCACATGAACAGCCTCCATCATTTGTTGCTCATCACAACCTTTCTCCATCGAATCTACAGTGTAGGCATCAATGCAGTAAGGACATTGTACTGTATGAGCTACAGCCAGTGCAATGAGAGATTTCTCTCGTGCAGTTAATGCACCTTCCTTAAAAGTCTCTCCATAGTAATCGAAGAACTTATCAGCCAAGGGCTTTTGGAATTCACCAATATTGCCGAATTTTTTTAGATCCTCAGGGTTATAGTATGTTTTCATAGAGAGTTTATTAATTAATTATGGATAATATCGTTTTGAAGTCAATATACGTAACAGGCTCCTAAACTGGTTTTTAAACAATCCAATTGTTAGAAAAATTCGTATATGTGTAAGAGAAGTGACAATGGCACACTATTTAATGTAGTAAACTGCATTCATTATGAAAAAAGCAAATTATAAAAATTATCTACTCACAACTCTGCTTTTTTTAGCGGTATCGGGTGTATTTGCGCAGAGTAAACCTCCATTGCATGATGCATTTGATAAACTGCTTAAAAAGTATGTGATGGAAGACGGAAGAGTTAATTACAAGGGCTTTATAAAAGACTCAACAGCATTTAATAAATACCTGTCTACGTTGTCTAATCATCCACCCAATAAAACATGGACGGCCAATGAAAACAAAGCGTTTTGGATCAATGTATACAATGCCTTCACCATCAAATTAATTATTGACAATTATCCTGTTAAGAGCATAAAGGATTTGGGAGGGAGCTTATATAAGATCAATACAGCGTGGGATATTCAGTTTATTAAAATTGGCGATGAGACGTATGACCTCAACAATGTAGAGCACAGCAAACTAAGAAGAGTGTACAATGATCCTAGGATTCATTTTGCAGTTGTTTGTGCTTCCAAATCCTGTCCTAAATTAATAAACGAAGCTTATGTGTCTTCAAAGTTGGATGAACAACTTGATCAGGCGGGACGTGATTTCCTGAAAAATACTTTTAGGAATAATATCTCTTCTGACAAAGCAGCCATCTCCAGTATTTTCAAATGGTACAAAGGAGACTTTACTGAGAATGGAACAATAATAGATTTCTTAAACAAGTATGCTCCTGTGAAAATAAATGCCGATGCTGATATCTCTTATTTAGATTACGATTGGAGTTTGAATGACTGGCCTTGAGATTAGCGAAAGCGAAGTAGGGGACGGGTAAGACAGGTAGGGCCGCCACCACCTTTTACACTAATTTCTTGTCCGTCATACTCAAACACTTCACAACCTGCTGTTAGTAGTCTTTCCTTCGTTTTAGGGTTCCCTTTTACGAGCAAGCACTTTCTGGGGGCGGTTGCCAACACGTTGCATCCCATTGATTCAAATTCATTATTAGGTACTTCCACCAATTCAAACCCTCTGTTGAGTAACTCGTTTCTGAAAACGATAGGCATTAACGGTGAGTAAACCACGGCAAGATTTTTATCTACTGGGCTTAGAATAGACATCAGGTGAAATACATCGGATACTCCTTTGTAATGAGGAAGGGGCACAACAATTATTGTGATACCATGAGGCACAAGTAAATCTTTTAATTGTTTTATGCCCTCTTCGTTGGTGCGATAAGTTAACCCTACTGCTAAAGTTTTCTCATCTAACCAGGCTACATCACCACCTTCAATGGTTCCTGGTGATTTTATTTCGCCAAGAATTTTCATTTGATACATTTCGTAGGCTTCTTTTTCAGCACGCGGTTCATTGACTCGCCCCGACTTGCCCATGTTGCAAATGATGATGCCATGATCGGTGGCTATGGAGGCATCTCTGCAATAAATCGAATCCATATTTACCTTGTCATCTTGCGGGAGGTAATGTAAATCGGATCCAGACTCTGCTAGCAATGCTTCGAATGATTGGTATTCTTCTAAGGCTTTGTTAAAATCTGGTTTGGATAGATAGTTAAGACCCTGCCAGTTTTTCTCAAGGTGAGAATCACTAATAAAAGCTTCCCTTGCTCCTTTAATAAAAACCGATTTCAACTTTCCGAATTCTGAGTGCGAAGTGTATTTCAATTCTTTTGTCTTTTAATAACCATCCAAATGTATAAAGGTATACTGGCAAGCAACAGCAGGAAGCCCCAGAATACTGATTCTTGTCCGGTACCTGCAATAGCCCACAGTGAAAATAGAAATGCGCCCATGCCAATAAAAATAGTGTTGATCCAGCCTTTCGTATTGAGAAATTTTTCTTCTGCATATAAAATAATCAGAGAACCAGCAGAAAAAAGATAAGGGACGAGGATAGTGGTAGTGGTTAGCAATACCAAAAATTCGAATTGTTCAACCAGTCCTTTTGTATAGTTCATTCCTACCAATAGAGAAACGAACACACTTGAAATTATTATTCCCATTGCTGGTGCTCCTTTTTTATTTTGCTTGGCGAAAATGGAAGGAAACAATTTGTCTTTGGCGATGGCCATCGGAATTTGACCTTGAATCAGTATCCAGCCATTCAACGCTCCAAATGCGGATATAGCTACCCCTGCGCCTATCCAATATTTCGAATTCTCTCCAAACATTACTGCAGCAGCATCGGCAAATGGTGTTACCGATGTTTGAAGTTCAGAGGGGGAGACAGTACCAAGCACGGAGAATGTTCCTAAAATATAGACGACAGTTGTTATCAAGGTGCCAATCATGGTGGCGCGTGGAATGGTCTTCTCTGCATTTTCAACTGCCCCAGAAGGGATGGTGGCGCTCTCAATACCAAGAAATGCAAACAGCGTCATCGCTGCTGTAGCTGTGATAGCTTGAAAACTAGAAACACCACTTAAGTTGAAAGGAGTAAAGTATTCTAGTTTGATAAAGAACAGACCGCCAAATGCGATGAGGAAGAGCGGGGCTAACTTTAGGATTGTTGTTATGAGCTGTACTTTTCCACCTGCTCTAACTCCTAATGTGTTGATCCAGGTGAGTAACCATACGCTGGAGAGAGCAGTAAGCACGGCAGCAATTGCGCTTGTACCTAGAACAGGAATGAATAAACTCATTGCTCCGACAAAGGAAACGGCAATAGTGGCATTGGTGGCCAGCGTTGAAACCTGGTATCCCCATGCTACGAGGAACCCTGGAAAATCTCCAAAGCCCTTTCTTGTATAGGCATATGGGCCGCCATCTCCTGTAGGCATTTTCTTGCTGAGCTTACCGTAGAGTAGTGCTAGAAATATTGCTCCTCCTGCAGAGAAAACCCAGCCTATTATACTGATGCCTCCATAACTCGCTAGTGCAGATGGCATAAGGAATACGCCAGCGCCAATCATGTTGCCAATCACCAATGATGTGCTGGTCCAAAGGCCAATTTTTTTTGTAATCGTTGGAGGAGATTCCATGCAAACTTTTCTGATTCGAAAAGAAAGATACTGCTTTACATGGGATAATTACTGTGATATGTCACTAATGGCACATCAGCAACAACTTACTATTTATTAACTACGTAGTCGTACATGAGTTTTGATGCATTAGCCATTGCTGCAACTCCTGCAGTCTCATCCTTCAAGTTTTTGGAAAGAGTAACTAAAACATATTTTCTTCCATCAGGCAGGATGATTAGAGCGGAATCATGTTGCACTCCAGTAATGAATCCGGTTTTGTGCGCCACTTTTACATCTTTAGGAAGTTGAGCTGGAATAATTTCATTGAACTTTTGATTTAACAAAATATCAATCATTTGCTGGTCAGCTTCTGGGCTTACAGCCTCACCATTGGCAAGCTTCTCAAAAATGACCATGAGGTCGTAGGCAGTTGTTGTGTTGCTTAATCCAGCTTCATATGCTTTTTGATCTTCAACACCACGTAACACAAGAATGTCTGGTGCACCAAGGTTGCGCATGGTTTGGGTAACTTTTTTCGCATCCACCAATTCGATAACAATATTGGTGGCCAGATTGCTGCTTGCGATGATCATATCGTACACAATATCGCCAAGCAATTTTTTTGTGCCTACCTGATTATACAACTCGAACTCGCTGTCTTCCTTTGAGTCTAGACTATAAAGTGTGCTGTCAACAATACTTTTAAATTCATTTATAACCTCAATAGAGTCGCTTAATGAAAGCTTACCTTCCGCAACTTGTTTATACACTTCAATCATAACGGGAGTCTTCATGGTGCTGGCCGCATGAAATACTTCCTTCTCATTGATAAGTATGGTTTCTCCTGTGGTTAAATCTTTAAATGCTATGGCAAAGTCACCTTCTGATATAGATAGTGTGTTGACTACATCATTCTTCAATTTTTCAAGTGTTGGCTTGGGAGAGCATGATGAAAAAAACCAAATGATTCCTAAAAGAAACAGAAAGGATAAACGCGGAAGGCTTATATTTCTTAGTCGCTTCATTGAAATCATTTGGCTCAAATTGTAATCTATTAGAGTAAATGCCTAGTATTTCGCAGGCTTTCCCTTAGATGATGATTTGTTTATAAAGTCTCTTACATCATCATTTGCATTGGTCAAATCTTCAGCACGCAGGTACATCATGTGCCCACTTCTGTATCCTTTCCAGGTAAAACGATCTTTCATTTTACCACTAGGATCCATATTCCACATGGAATATTTAGAGTTGAAGTAAGTAGTTGCTCCATCATAATAACCAGATTGGAACATTACGTTCAGGTAAGGGTTCTGTGCCATAGCCTGACGCAGGTTGTCTCCAGTGTTGTCTCCAGAACGATCCCAAGGATGAACAGGTCCGAAAAGGTTGTATTTGATATCTGTTTTAAACTTCAAATGCTCACGTAGGTAGTAATTAATAGCGGGAGTAAATGAATGAAGCCATGATGTAAGTTCGGCACTGTAATCAGGGTTTTCGCCAGCATCCATTTTATCAATTCCTAGATAACGTGAATCAAGGCGTCCTATAATGAAACCTTTGCTTCTTAGAAGTTCTTTCCAGAAAGCTCTTGTGTTCACATCCAGGTTACTTTGTAAAATGTATTCTTCACTTAGTCCTGAATAGTAAGCCATCTTTGCGGCAGCTGCTTTTCTTTTCTGTGGATCCACAAAACCACCCATAGCCATTACAGGAATCAATTCATTGATGGTGTATTGTTCAGCTTCAGCCAATACTACGTCCAGGTCCTTAGCTTGTAAGTCGGGAGGAAGCACTTTATGATACCATGCTGCTGCTGCAAAATAGGGTAATCTATTTGCGGCATCTATCTGATCACCTCTGTCAATGCCTAATCCTGTAGGTGAAACTAGAATCACACCATTTAAATACATCCATTGTGAATTCTGCAATTCAAGAGCAAGTCCGGAAACACGAGTGGTTCCGTAGCTTTCTCCTATCAAATACTTAGGTGATTGCCAGCGGTTCTTACGAGTAACAAAAGTATTCAGCCATTCGGCTAAATACTTAATGTCAGCGTTAACTCCGAAAAATGTTTCGCGGGGAGCTTTGTCATCCAATACACGAGAATAACCTGTGTTTACAGGGTTCACATAAACAATGTCAGCAACATCCAATACAGTATTCGGATTTTCTTTTATACCGTAAGGTTGTACAGGGTAGCCTTCATCATCAATGAGAAGAACACGAGGGCCTGTGTAAGCAATATGCATCCATACAGAAGCCGATCCAGGACCACCATTAAATGATATTAACAATGGGCGTGAAGCACGGTCTTTAATATCGCTTCTTTCGTAATAAGTATAATAGAGAGAAGCAATTACTTTCCCATCCTTATCCCACACTGGCTGGGTGCCTGTGGAAGCAGTATATGGAAAACGTTTGCCTTTCACAGTTACTTCATGTGTGGTAGTAACCGTGGTGTCAGCAGGAAGTTTTCGATCCTGTGCCAAGGCTGATATTGTCAGGCCCAAGGCGAGCAAAAATGTGATATAAAATCTCATGTTATTATTTTAAGATTGATGATTTAATTATTGATACAAAATTAAACCCCTTTACTGCTAAATATCTGCACCTTATGTTGAGCGGTAATTTTCCGTTTTGCTTACCTTACCGCCTGATAAAATAAACCAAACTTTAACTCAAAATGACATTTAAAGCCATTCTACCCATTGTCAGCATCATATCTGGTGTCCTAATTTCATGCTCCTCTTCTAAAAGTAGCGAGTATTCAGTAGGGCAAATAGAGACTCCTAAGGGGAATATCATATTATGGCTATATGATGAAACCCCTAATCATAAGGAAAGCTTCGTTCAATTGGCGAATGACGGGTATTGGGATTCTCTGACCTTTAATCGGGTAATACCTAACTTCGTTGCGCAGGGTGGCTGCCCGGATACACCAGCAGGGTTTACAGATCCGGAATACTTATTGCCGCCAGAGTTTAATGAGAATCTAAAGCATGAGTATGGAGCATTAGGAGCAGGGCGGGACAATAACCCAGATAAGTTATCAGCACGGTGTCAATTTTATATTGTTCAAAACAAAGAAGGTGAACATCGGTTGGATGGGAATTTTACTGTATTTGGCAAGGTGTTGAAAGGTATGGATATAGTTGATGCTATCGTTAATGTGGATAGGGATTCAACTGATAGACCTTTAGTGCCTATTACTTTAGATGTAAATATTATTACGCTAACCCTTGATGAGTTAAAGGAAATGGGGTTCGATCCGGAAGCAAACCCTTCTCAATAGGTCAGGGTTTAGTAATCACACCAATCTCCTCTAGAGCAGAAAGAAATTCAGTAACTATTTCCATGGGTATCGGGCCAAATTCTGCAGCAACCGCATTCCTTATGTCAGTGGTTGTCCGTTGACCATTCACCAGGTTGAGAATCTCATAGGTATATTCTCCGCCTGATCCCCATAAGCCTTTGTATGAGAAGACGCGGAGCTGCGCAGTACGTTCACCTCCGTATTTGTCTTCAAAGTAATCGTAGCCAAAAACTGACATTGGCCCTTTTACTTTTTCATTGCGGGTATAGACAACCTTACCCTTTCCTGGCGCAGGCATTCCTTTGCCTATTGTTTTTTCTAGATCTTCAATGTAGTTGAGAAACTCAGTCACAAGTTTTGAGTCTGCTTGAGCGAAACTTGTAATCGAATGGGCAACTCCTCTTTCATATTGCCAATGGTGAAACTTAAAATTTTCCTGCTCCTGTGCATTCAAGTAGGGAATACGCTCAAGCATGCTGGCCGTTCGCACCAACGCCTGATGTTTGTACAAATCAAGATAGCTCGTTGTTGATGGTGTGTCGAAGTTGGCCAATACGTATGCACTTGCGGCACCTATAAAACCTGATCGTTTGAGTTTGGTAGGATCAATGTTGGCTGGCAAGTCGTAGTTAGTATGAATGTACCTGTCTGGCCAGTCGTGAAGATAAATAGAAGGGATGCGAAAAGATCCTTCGCTAAAGACCTGAAAATCGCTGCCCATGTGGAATTGGCCGAGTACGGCATGTAAGTCTTCCTTTCCTCCCTCTAGAGAAACTACTGGATTGCTCACAGCCTCGCCACTTGCATATTTATCAGAGACCTCATTGAGGTACATTCCAAATGCCTCACCGATGTCACTAACAAAACTTGGTAAACTCTTAGGACTGCGGGATACGTGAAAGATGGCTTTAGTCTCTGGACCACCACCTACCATGTCCATATGTATTACTGCTTTGATGTTGGTAGCCAGTGCGGGTCTGTAATTAAGCAGTACAGTAGTTCCTTCAATTTCTGGAGACCATATGAATCTGATGGTTCGTTTGGGCCTGGCTATTTTACCCTCATCAATTAATTTTTTTAGTGTTCTAGCTACTTCCATAATGGTTACAGACCCACTTGCATTGTCATTGGCACCAGGTCTTGGATGATCAAGATGACAGGTAAATGCAATCTCTTCATTTTTTAAATTAGGGTCAGCTCCTTCGATTACTGCAGTAAGTATGTCATAATTACCGGGGTGTTGTCCAGCTTTTACCTTTGCACTTAATTTTATGAGTTTTCCATCCTTCAATCGATTTTGGAAATCACGTGCCTGTTTTAGAGAAACCATAAAGGCAAAAGTTTTGTCTTCAGCGAAGGTCTCCAAATGTCCCCATCGGATCAGGTTATCATTTTCGCCATACCATGCAGTAGGTTGATTCTGGGCATAGCTAATAATACCTGCTGCGCCATACTTGGCTATCGCTAATGGCACAATCGCTCCGGGTTGTGATGAAGTAAGCACCAGCTTTCCTTTTATATTTTTGTTGGCATAATCTTCATCTGACCTTCCTGTACCCACATCGATTAGGTCGGCAATCACATCACCACTTTCACTGTCTTGGGCCAACACAAGCGGCACGGCTTCCCAATTACCGATTCGTGTAGTAGGACTCCATTGTCCATTAATATTTTCAAGCTCCCATAATTCTGCGAATTGGACATCCCATGCGGGTCGGGACTTTTGCGTTCCATACATGATCTTTCCATCTGCTGGTATTTTCAGGAATTCAATCTTTTCTAATCCATACCCTTTTAATTGTGTTTGGATAAACTCCACGGCCTTTTGATAATCTTCCGAACCACGCATGCGATGCAGTCGTGATAAATATTCTAAGTTTCGTTTTGCTGATTCTCCGGATAGTTCATCGTCCAATAGACTTATTAACTCACTCTCGTTTAGGGGGAATAGTTGTGCATTGACAATTGATGGCACTGTAATAAAGAAGCTAATAATGCTTATGAGAAGGGCAGTGGCATTCGTTTTCATGGGATCGGATTGGTACAATTTTCAAGCTCTTTACCCTAAGCTATCAAATTTTTGCTTGTAATAAATAATGTTTGTCATGATTGGTGAGATTCACCTAAATGGGGTATTTATAAGCTTTGACAGCTTTAATTACCGGAAGGAATCTAATCACCTGGATGTTGGCAAAAAAATTGTGTTGAGAGAAAAATATAGATGCGAGTTTATTGATGTACAGGATGGGACAGGAGGTAAATGTGGTTTTGTGTTCCGCAATGGAGCTAATGTTAACTCTGTGCGCATGATTTGTAGGATTAGAATTATTCAGTAGTGGCTTATCTATTCAATGGTGCAACAAATAGTTATCTACCACTTGTAAAAATCCTTCCATATAAGGGATTTTAATATGAGGCTTTATATTCTAAATTTTCGGCTTAATTTGGGTGTAGAATGATTAGACGATACATAATTGTGTGTTTACTGGGTGCTTTAGTTATGCTAAGTGGATCAGGTATGGCGCAGCGATTATCTGGCCCTGTACAGGAGGTTGTCGATGCAGAAACGGCATTTGCAAAAGTGTCAAGGGATAAGAGCACCAAAGAAGCTTTTATGGAATTCATGGCTACTGATGCAATTGTATTTGCAAATGGAGAGCCTGTAAATGGTATGGAACTTTGGAAAAAAAGACCAGCTACCAATGGAGTTCTGTTTTGGTGGCCGGTATTTGCAGATATATCGCTTGGTGAAGATTTTGGCTACACCACCGGGCCATACCAAATGAGCAAGGATAAAAGCAGCGAGCCTTTTGCCTTTGGTTACTATGCCACTGTGTGGAAGAAAAATGGATCGGGAGACTGGAAAGTATTAGCGGATTTAGGGATCTACGTTGAAGAACCAGAAGAGGAAAATCACACTCTTCGCACAGTCAGGCGGCCGTCCAGCAAAGGGAAAAAACCTTTCCCCTCTTCAAAAGAGGATCTTATTTTTATTGAGCAATCATATACTCAGTGGTTGAATGAGACAGGTAATTCTTTTTTGCCTGAGTATTTTTCTAAGGAAAGTAGAATTCACAGACCAGGGGCCAATCCCTATACTTCATCGAAGGTCATTGAAGGAATACGAGAAGAAAAGCAATTCAATTTTGAGCCTGTAGATGCAAATGTCGCAGAATCGGGTGATTTGGGCTTTACTTATGGACGGGTTAAAATTGAAAGCAAAGAAGGTAATATGGAAAAGGCAAATTATCTTAGAGTGTGGAAGAGAGAGCCAGGAACCAACTGGAAAATCGTGCTAGATGTCATTGGAAGCTAGTTAACAACGGGACCTGACAAGAATTTACTCAGGGAAAGAAAAGTTGGTTATTACTCAATGAAGTGATCCAAATCATATTTGATAAAAAATATTACTTCAATTTTCTCGATTTTCTTACATCGCTCAGCAAAATCAATCTAATCTGTGCTGATACAACTAACATTGTAGTGGATTAATGTTTAATTCTTTATTGCCGCTTATTTATAATTCGTTCCACAATGTCGCGCTTAAAGCCGCCACCCTATTTTTTTACTACAGGACTTAAGCCCAATACCTTAGGTATAATCACCTTTGTTTTATTGCTGGTTCTTACCTGCTACTTTTCAGTAAAGCAATTCAACATCGCTACAGATAAGGAATCGTTTGAAGCTTACACCTTGGTGAATGAGGCGAAGAACAGAATGCAGGAAGTTTTTAGCTACAGTGTCTCAGCCACAGAACTGCTCTCGTTTTTAGTTCAGGAGTATGACGATGATGCGATTAATAATTTTGATTCAATAGCAGCAAAAATTTTAAAAGCACAAAAATACATTGATGCGATAGAGTTGTTGCCAAACGGTGTGATATGCTGTGTTTATCCTTTGGCTGGCAATGAACCTGTTATTGGGTACAACATATTGGAAGATCCTACACGGAATCGTGAGGCTTTTGAAGCAATTGAAAGGAGACAGCTTTTTTTTGCGGGGCCATTTGCCCTTCGGCAGGGGGGAACTGCCGTGTTAGGGCGTTTACCAATTTTTAAGAACGGAAAATTCTGGGGCTTTTCTGCAGTATTAATACATCTGTCTACATTGTTGAAATCAGCCAACATTGATACTGTAGCACACAACGGGTTCCGGTTTCAGCTTTCTAAAATAAACCCCAACACTGGAAAGGAGGAATTCTTTTTGAAAGAGAATAATGAGGGCGTAAAGACTTACACCTCTCAGGTAATTATTCCATCCGGAGAATTTAAATTGTCTGTAACCCGTATGGAGAAGAGCCGCGCCCTCAGAGAGACCATACCGATTTTTATTTTTGGCCTCTTACTTTCTTTTACTGGAGCGGGGCTTATCCGGGCAATGAGTAGAGCACCAGTTTCACTTGGTCAGAAATTGAATCAAAGTGAAAAGAACTATAGGAAAGTTTTTGAAAACACATCAGAAGGCATTTTTAGAAGTACAATGGATGGGAAGCTGTTATTAGCCAACCCATCTTTAGCCAGATTGTTTGGATATGACTCACCTGATGAAATGCAAAGACTGGTGGAAAATATTGGGAATCAGCTTTATTATACTCCGCAAGATCGTGAACGTTTTTTGGGTGAGTTACTTGTGAAGGGGGCGGTAACCAAGCTGGAGTTTGAAAGCCTCACCCGTGATAAGGAGAAAATATGGATTAGTGTAAGTGCGCATCTCTCCTATGAAAAAAATAATACTATCTCTTACATAGAGGGAACGATCACTGATATTACAGTGCGAAAAAATGATCGTGATAAACTCAATGAACAATTTGAGGTATTGATGAAGTATGCCTTTATCAATTCGCACGAAGTAAGAGCGCATGTAGCTACTCTGCTTGGGCTGGTTAATTTATTTAAAGAAGGTCATATCACCGAAGAAGAGAAAGGCAACGTGATCAGACTCATCGCCTCAGAGACTGCCGCATTGGATAAAGTAATCAGGGGACTATCCTCGTTGATTAATGAAGTAGAGGAATATTAATAGATTTGCGTCTTCTCAAAATCACACCATGGATCTGGATAAATTTAAGGAGGAGTCTAAGAAAAGCGCCAGAATTAATAAAGGATATCTAACTCGATTAAAGCGATTAGATACCCGAAAAGTGGATGATGCTTTTCATGAAATACATGAGGAGGTATTTGAGGAGATAGATTGTCTTGACTGCGCCAATTGCTGCAAAACTACCAGCCCTATTTTTTATGAGACTGATATTGATAGGGCAGCAAAAGCGCTTCGTGTTAAACCAGGTGATTTTGTAGAAAAATATTTGCGGATAGACGAGGACAAAGACTATGTTTTAAAATCGTCTCCTTGTCCATTTCTTGATGATGAAAACTATTGCGGTATTTATGAAAGCAGGCCTAAAGCTTGTCGTGAATATCCGCATACCAATAGAAAGAAGATGGTGCAGGTAATGGAGCTGACTTATAAAAATACACTGGTGTGCCCCGCAGTGTTGGAGATGGTAGCGCGACTTAATAAGTCTGGATTGGGAAAATAAAAAAAGTCGTTCCAATTGAATGAAACGACTTTGCGAAATATCAAATCTTATATTTAGGCTACCTGAGCGGCAAGCTTTTGCGCTAGTACAGATTTTGGAACTGCGCCTACTTGCTTATCAACGATCTCGCCTCCTTTGAAGACCAACAATGTTGGGATTGAACGGATACCATATCGGCCAGCTACTTCAGGGTTTTCGTCTACATTCACCTTGGCTACAACTGCTTTGCCTTCATATTCACCGGCTAGTTCTTCTACAACCGGACCTATCATTTTACAAGGACCGCACCATTCTGCCCAAAAATCTACTAACACTGGTTTATCTCCTTTGATTGCTTCATCAAAATTCGAGTCGTTAAGTTCTAATGTTTTACCCATTTCGGTACGTTTATTATGTGTTATTAATATGTTCAAATAGCCAACACAAATATAGTTCTTTTTGTTCCTGTCGGGATATGGCGAACCAATTTCGTCAGCATACCGACCAAATTAAAAGACTACCTCTACTTGAAGGTCTTGGATTTTCTTGATCTTCTTTACCATATCGTTAACTGGCATTACCCTGTATTTCCTTGATAACAACTCGAGATTGATGTTTTCTTTGTGGTCCTGTAGTCTGAGAAATAGAGGACAATCGCCTGAAAACTCATTGCACAGGTCTTCAATCTGAGTGATCATTTCAGCGCTGATGGAGGAAGTGTCAATTTTGAGCTGGAGGCCTTTTGTACGTTTAAGACCTAATTCATTAAGAAGGTCAATATTCCTGATTTTAAATTCCAGACTTTGGTCTCCCCATGCTTTCCGCAAGATGTTACCCTCTACAAACAGGAATAACCCTGGCATAAGGAAGGATTTGTATTTCAAATAATCTTCACTCCACATCATGAATTCAAATCGACCACTGTAATCTTCCAAAACCAGTTTGCCAAATGGCTTTCCCGTTTTGGTCATTCTATGCTCCACAGAGGCTACAATTCCTCCCACTTTGGTTTCTCGTCCTTCGTTCCCTTCCAACTCAGCCAGTTGACTAAGTGGAGTATTACAAAAAGCATCTATTTCAAATTTGAAATTATCCAAGGGATGGCCTGATATATAAACACCAACCACCTCTTTTTCAAAGTGAAGTTTTTCAATCTCGCTAAAGGGCTCTATGACATCTACTTTGGGCAAAGGCATTTCAGTACCGGATGAGCCACCAAACATATTCACTTGAGCACTTTCAAGTTCCTGTTGCATTTTGGTGGCGTAGCGCGATAGTTTTTCAGTCAATGTGATATCGCCATCTTTGGCATATACAAATTGTCTTCTATGAAAATCAGGAAAGCAATCGAATGCGCCTGACAACGCAAGGCACTCCAACGTTTTCTTGTTCACCGCACGTTGGTTTACTCTGGTGGCAAACTCGAAGATATCTTTGAAATGTCCTTTACTTTCTCTCTCTTTTATAATGGACTCAACCGCTGCTTCTCCAGCACCTTTAATGGCGCCCAACCCAAATCTAATCTCTCCATTCTTATTTACTTCAAAGAATACACCCGACTCGTTGATGTGGGGACCCAATACTTCAATATTTTGTTTTCTACATTCTTCAATAAAGAAAGTTACTTTGTCCAGATTGTTTTGGGAGTGAGTCAAAACCGCGGCCATGTAATCTGCCGGATAATTGGCCTTGAGGTAGGCTGTCTGGTAAGCCACTAAAGAGTAACAAGTAGAGTGGGATTTGTTGAAAGCATACTGTGCAAAGGCTTCCCAGTCCTTCCATATCTTTTCAGCAACCCGCTCGTCATGTCCATTGCTTTTACATCCGGCAATGAATTGATCTTTCATTTTGTCCAGCACTTCTTTCTGCTTCTTACCCATCGCTTTACGAAGCACATCGGCATCGCCCTTAGAGAAGTTAGCTAAGCGCTGAGAAAGGAGCATCACTTGCTCCTGATAAACCGTGATGCCATAGGTGTCTTCCAAAAATTCCTCCATGATAGGGAGGTCATATTTTATTGGTTCCTTCCCACTCTTTCGGGCAATAAAATTGGGAATGTATTCCATCGGACCTGGCCGGTACAAGGCGTTCATGGCAATCAGGTCGGCCAGCTTATCAGGTTTTAATCCCTTCAAGTGGTTTTGCATTCCCTCCGACTCAAACTGAAATGTTCCGGTTGTTTCACCCCGTTGATAGAGTTGAAAAGTTTTTTTATCATCGAGAGGAATAGTGTCAATATCAATGTCTACTCCATGACGTTTTTTAATATTCTTTAAAGCTGTTTTGATAATGGTGAGGGTAGTGAGACCCAGAAAATCCATCTTCAACATCCCAGCACTCTCTACAACGCTGTTGTCAAATTGAGTGACCAGCATTTCTGAATCACGCGCAGTAGAAACCGGTACCAGTGAGGTAAGCGCATCCGGTGTGATGATCACTCCACAGGCATGTGTACCTGTATTACGGAGTGACCCCTCTAAAATTATAGCCTGTTTAAGTACCTGAGCCTTTAAGTCTGTTCCTTTCTTGATGTCATTTAATTCCTTGACTTCTTCAAAAGCCTTCTCTAGGGAAGTGCCCGGTCTTTCAGGAATGAGCTTGGCCATGTTATTGGCATCCGAAAGTGGTAGCTCCATCACGCGGGCGCAATCCCTAATGGAAGACTTGGCAGCCATTGTACCATACGTAATGATTTGGGCTACCTGGGTTTTTCCATATTTTTCAATTACATACTGCAGTACTTTATCGCGCCCCTCATCATCAAAGTCAATATCAATATCGGGAAGTGATATCCTGTCGGGATTAAGGAAACGTTCGAAAAGTAAATCATACGCTATTGGATCTACGTTTGTAATTCCTGTACAGTAGGCAACAGCAGAACCAGCAGCAGATCCTCTTCCCGGGCCTACGGATACTCCCATCTCACGAGCTTTACTTGTAAAGTCTTGTACAATCAAGAAGTATCCTGGGTAACCAGTTTTCTTAATCGTTTCTAATTCAAAGTCGAGCCGTTCACTGATCTCAGTTGTGATTTCCGGGTATCGTTTCTTGGCTCCTTCATAAGTAATGTGTCGCAAGTAGTCGTCTTCCGTTTCGAATTCAGGAGGGATACCAAACTTGGGGAGCAATACATTTTGACGCAAGTCATAGGTTTCCACCTTACCTACAATTTCATTAACCGTTTCAATGGCTTCAGGAAGGTCATGAAAAAGAGATTTCATTTCCTTTTGCGACTTAAAGTAGAATTCGTCATTGGGCATACCGTACCGATACCCTCTGCCTGACCCAATGGGGGTGGACTGAAACTCTCCCTCCTTTATACAAAGCAATACGTCATGCGCATTGGACTCTTCCTTTTGCAAGTAGTAGCATTCGTTGGCAGCGTAGTATTTTACATTATACTTTTTACAAAATCGTAGAAGTGTTTCGTTGACACGCTCTTCCTCCGGCAGGCCGTGGCGGTTCAGTTCTACATAGAAATCATCTTTGAACAATTGATGCCACCACTGGAAGGCTTCTTCGGCTTGCCTTTCCCCTACATTCAAAATAAGGTGGGGCACTTCACTATGCAACCCACCTGTGGAGGCGATTAATCCTTCCTTGTTGGTTTCAATCAGATCTTTGTCAATGCGAGGATAAATTCCATAAAGCCCTTCAGTAAATCCAAGAGAGCTGAGTTTGGCTAAATTCAAATACCCTTTTTTGTTTTTGGCGAAGAGTACCTGGTTATATCGCTTATCAGGATTGTCTTTAGTGAACTTGAGTTTTAATCTTTCCTCCGCCAGAAAGAATTCGCAGCCTACTATAGGTTTGATTTCATGCTTTAGGGCCTCAGTCACAAACTTGAAAGCGCCATACATATTACCCAGGTCAGTTAACGCTACTGCGGGAAGATTTTCTGCTTTGGCTTTAGCAATAATAGCTTTGACAGGCGGGGTAGCTTGTAGTACTGAATATTGGGAGTGTGTGTGCAGGTGGCTAAAAGGAAGATCAATGAGATCCTTGGCATCTACATTTGTTTTGTAGTCAGCATCTTCCACCTTTTCTCTTTTCGTAGAATTGCCCGCATCAAGGCTAGGTTCTTCATACTCAATGTCAATAATAGGTGTGTCGTCAAGAGGGTTGACTACTTTCTCTTTAATCAATCCGAAGAAAGACCTCGCTGTTGCATCTACATCATAAGCTGCATCGTGAGCATCTTCTATGTCCTTCCCAAAAAGCTTTTGGTGAAGTTCATTAAGTCGGGGCATTTTTAACCTGCCCCCAATACCCCCTTTCAGTTGGCAATATTCTGTAGAAACAAGTCCCGTGTCGAGCCTTTCTATACCAAGAAAAAAATCAGGTTGAAGAGATTGTCTGATGTATTCAGCACCAATGATGTTAATATCGAATTCGATATTGTGACCTACCAGAAGTTTCGTGTTATCCAGGTCTTTGATGAAAGTTTCCATCACTTCTGATAACTTAATCCCTTCTTCTTGTGCTCTTTTTGTACTTATTCCATGTATCTGTTCCGCATTGAAGGGAATGTCAAATCCATCTGGTTGTATAATGTAGCTATGCTGAGAAAGAAGCTTGCCTTTATTGTCGTGCAGTTGCCAGGCCAATTGAACAAGCCGTGGCCAGTTGTCTAAATCTGTTATAGGCGCAGTCTTATTGTGCGGAATCCCCGTGGTTTCCGTATCAAAGATTAAATACATCGAGCGTGATTAGTGGTTGTCTAAAATGTAAAAATACGCCTAAAGAGGAGGGCGAGCAACAGCTAAATTAACGCTCACTTTGTCCCAAAAAGAGAATTCATTCTTGAATAAGGACGAATTAGCAATAAATAGGGCTTAAATTGGCCGGTTTGGCACTTGGTATAGGGTTTGGACTTCATGACATGTTAAATAAAAGTAAAACGTCATGAACTGGTTTAAAGCATTTAAAGATTTTTTAAGAAAGCAATGGTTTTTGTTTATCATGTTAGGGATATTATCCCTTGTCTTTTTTCTTTATTCAATCCTTTAATTGACAAACCTGTTTTATCCATTCTAATCCTTTAAAAATCCATCCTCAGATTGTTTGTTACCGCTTTCAGGAGTATTTTTGACACGTTTCGAAAATAGCACAACGCTTTTGAAATGCGTAAAGAATGTTATTCACTTTTGATGATCAAGATCAAACCTGAACATTCTGACTAAAGACAAAAAACAATAACGGATGAAATGGTTTACAAACCTCTTCTCAAGTGCACTTGGAAGAAAATTGCTCATGGCCTTAACAGGCCTCTTCTTGATTACCTTCTTAGTAGTTCATCTTATTGGTAACCTTCAGCTCCTCAAGGATGATGGTGGCCAGGCCTTTAATATCTATTCCGAATTCATGGGCCATAACCCGCTTATTCAAACGATATCCAAGGTCAACTTCGCACTTATAATGATACACGTGGTGTGGGCGATTTTGATTAGCAGACAAAATAGAGCGGCTAGGGGGCAGGCTTATGCTGTTAACAATAAGTCTTCTCATTGGACATCCCGAAACATGGGAATTCTGGGAACCATCGTGTTGGTATTCTTAGTAGTACACCTTCGTCACTTTTACGCAGAGCTGCACTGGGGCACTACTCCAATGGTTACTTACGAAGGTAAAGAAATGAATGATGCCTACACCCTGGTAGCTTACTGGTTCAGCAAGGCATGGTATGCTGGCTTATATGTAGTGTGTATGATTGGCCTTGCGTTTCACCTGTGGCATGGATTTGCAAGTGCATTTCAGACCCTTGGTCTAAACCATGTGAAGTACAATCCTGTTATTAATTTTGTAGGAAGAGCTTTTGCCATTATTGTACCGGCTCTTTTTGCGCTCATTCCAATAATGATGTTTTTAAAATAATTATAGCCATCAAGTATTATGACGCTAGATTCTAAAATTCCTGAAGGCCCAATAGGCGAGAAGTGGACCAAGCATAAATTTAATCTCAAGTTGGTCAACCCGGCCAATAAGAGGAAGTACACCGTTATTGTGGTGGGCACAGGATTGGCAGGAGCCTCTGCAGCCGCCTCTTTGGCTGAATTGGGCTACAATGTAAAATCATTTTGCTTTCAGGACAGCCCAAGACGAGCACACAGTATTGCAGCTCAAGGCGGTATCAACGCAGCAAAAAACTATCAAAATGATGGGGATAGCGTTTACAGACTTTTCTACGACACCGTAAAAGGTGGGGATTATCGCTCACGTGAAGGTAACGTACATCGCCTTGCTGAGGTAAGTGTAAACATCATCGACCAATGTGTGGCGCAAGGGGTACCGTTTGCTAGAGAATATGGTGGGTTACTGGACAACCGCTCTTTTGGTGGCGCACAGGTGTCAAGAACATTTTATGCCAGAGGCCAAACAGGACAGCAACTTTTGTTAGGTGCTTACAGTGCGCTCAACAGGCAAATAGCCAACGGGAAGGTAGAGATGCATACCCGCACGGAAATGCTTGACCTCGTGATGGTGGATGGCAAAGCGCGTGGTATTGTTACAAGAAATCTAATAACGGGAAAAGTAGAATCACACAGTGCACATGCCGTGTTGCTTTGCACTGGAGGATATGGAAACGTTTTCTTTTTGTCTACCAATGCCAAAGGCTCAAATGCAACAGCGGCATGGCGCGCGCATAAGAAAGGAGCGTTGTTTAGTAATCCGTGTTTTACACAAATACATCCTACATGTATTCCTGTTTCGGGAGATCATCAATCGAAATTGACACTGATGTCAGAGTCGTTGAGAAATGATGGTAGG
>JBATLM010000091.1:0-24330 GCA_049289315.1 Cyclobacteriaceae bacterium | reverse complement strand
GCTACCCCTCTTGGTCTAAAGGCCATGAAAGAAATGCAGGAGCTCAACCCCGACAAAGAAACTGCAACGGATGCCCAAATAATGTTTCTCGCTTTAAACACTTCTGGGTTTACCATCATTCCCATTGCCATTATCCTTGATCGCTCCATACTGGGGGCTGCTAATCCTACGGACATATTTATCCCTACTTTGTTAGCCACCGCGGTCTCCACTTTAGCAGCCATGTTTACGGTAAGTCTCTATCAGCGCATCAATCTTTTTGATCGGGTATTTCTAAGTTACTTGCTCGGGTTCAGCGCGCTCATAGGAGGTGCTGTTTATTACTTTATGTCTCTCCCTCAAGCTGCTCTCGAGCAACAATCCAATCTCATCAGTAGCATTATAATTATTAGTATTATAATATCTTTTTTGCTTTTGGGGCTGCGCAAGAAACTACCACTTTATGAGACCTTTGTTGAAGGAGCCAAAGAAGGGTTCGAGATTTCTATAAAGATCATCCCCTACCTCATTGCCATACTTGTAGCCATTGGTATGTTTCGCAGCTCCGGAACTTTAAACTATGTTACCGATGGAATTGGTTTTATCATGGCCAGTTTCGGATTTAACACTGACTTTGTTGATGCATTACCAGTTGCCCTTCTTAAACCCTTGAGTGGTGGGGCGGCCAAGGGCATGATGGTGGAAACGGTAAAAACATTTGGTCCGGATTCTTTCACAGGCAGACTGGCTAGTATTTTAAGAGGCTGTACCGAAACTACCTTCTATATTCTGGCGGTATACTTCGGTTCAGTAAATATTACAAAAACACGATACGCTCTTACTGTAGGATTAATAGCTGATGCTGTTGGGGTGATCGCAGGAATATTCGTAGCGTATTTGTTCTTTCACTAAGGAAACTACTCTTCGTTATTCGCGCTCTTTCGCTTTCCGTTCTTATCGATGAAGACCATCTTACTTTCTCCAGCTGGATTAGAGGTTTTTACCGCTACTTCACCCGACTCTACCTGAAAGGACACCTCTGTTGGTAACATCTCATAAGAGAAGTTATTGCTCCAAGCCAGACCATCTGTTCGGTAAATTTTAGCCACGGTTGCTGGGAATTTCTCTTCTACCTTTTGCTCAGAATAAAACAACACATAAAATACCTGTCCGTTTTCATCAGAAGCAGATAGCGCCTTGGTCACAGGTAGCTTGTTTTTTGAAAATACTTTGTTATTCACTGGAAATGAGACGCTTACCCCTCCTTTTCTTGATGGATTAATCGTAGAGAAATAGCCTGTTGCCACCGTATCTGCAAACTTAAATCCTGCTGTGAACTTCTCATCCACCAGAATCAATGGCCTGAATTTGCTACCATCAGCCACTTCCATAAACAATGGAATAGAATCCGTTTCCGTTACCATCCAACGCAAAGCACCAGACAATCTCTCCAACTCCTTTTCTTTTCTTTCTTTCTCCCGATCAGCAAAATCTTTTGTTGTCTTCACCAGGCTCTTCAGCACTATGGATGTTCCATAAGCATTGGCCACAAAATGATTGTAATCAATAGCATCAGCTTCCAAATCGCGGGTGGCAAGCTTAGCCGAAACACTATCTAATTTTTTTATTTCTTTCAACTCTTTCTCAATCAAACCCAACCTTAACTTTATGTTGGCTGAATCTCGAAATGGCTTGTTATTGATCAACTCGGACAAATACTCCAGTTCCGCAATCTTCATCCCAAACACATCCATAGGCATAGGATCGGGGTCATATTTTTTAAGTTGACTATAAAGTATTTTGTCGACCAACCTGGTAAGGTCACTCTTTACAGAAACAGAATCTTTTTTTAGTTTTTCCCTTAGCTTATTGATCTCAATATCATAGGAAATAAGATTATCTCTCATCGGCAAAATCTCCTTCTCTATGCCAGTTATCGTATTATCAGCCCACCGCTTATAGTCCCATAGGGCCAGTTTATCCTGCATGAAATCAGCAGTTGAGGTTCCGTCATTTTCTAGGTTGGTAATTTCCGTCAGAGCCAACTCCTGATTGTAACCGGAATTACCAAAAGTGGCTGAAATGTCTTTATAGCTTTTGAAGGCGAGCATACTCGAATCAAAAACCTGAGTGACGCGTTTTAGATTACTTATCGTACTTTCATCTGACCGAAGGAAAAGTGTTTTTACATTCCCGTACTTTAATTGAATATCCTTAAATAGAAATTGCGCCTTTGCATATTGTGACTCCGCGTTGTCGTAGTGGGTTTTCAATTCATGCACTAGCACTTTCCTTTCCTTTAGGGCTTGTATTTTCTTCTCTATATCAAACTGAACATCGGATAACTTAACACCAAACTTACCTGTTCGTAAGTCACGCCTGTTATAGGCTTGATAGTATTCATCATTGCGCTTGATCTCCTTTTCATCCATTTGCTTATAAGCCTTATCATAAAAAATAACCGCTGAATCGAGGTTATTGATCATGATCTCCGTATGCTTTAGCACATCATTATTAGCTGCTTTCTCCTGGAAGATGATACCCATAAACAAGTAGGCATTAGGGTTGTCATCATTCTCAGCCAGGTATTTGCGCAGAAAGGGCTCTGATTGATCGTATTGCTTGGCATTCAGCAGTACAAACAAATCTTTGTATTTCACTTTTTGCCCAAAGGCGGTAGGTAAAAGAGAAACAAAACAGAGTATTGTAAGTAAGATTCGAACCATTTTGTGACGTAAATTGTAGCAAATTAAGCAAATAATGATATTTAGTTGAATACTTTTCAATAACCGCACCAAAGTTGATCCGAATGAATAGAATAATTAAGTTTTTGAAGCCTTGGGTAGGCACTGTGTTAATTGTGGCTGCTTTACATTTCACAGGACTTCTAAGTAGTATTTCGTTTTTGGCTCAATCTGCCATTCTAAAAACAGGGCTGATGAACGCTTCTGCGGAAACGGTTAAGGAAGACATCAATTTTAACTACGACTTTCAGGTCAAAGACCTCAACGGCAATAGAGTGGATTTCGCTCAGTTCAAAAACAAAGTTGTTTTCCTCAACTTATGGGCTACATGGTGCGGGCCATGCAGAGCTGAAATGCCAACCATTCAAAAGCTTTATGATAAAATGAAAGACGATCCGAATGTAGTATTTGTCATGCTTTCCATTGACAAAGATAAAGACCTACCGAAAGTCATCAGGTATTTAAAAGACAAAGACTATACATTCAATGGTTTCATGCCTTCAGGATATCTAACCGAACAACTTAATGTTCCCTCCATCCCTACCACGTTTGTCATTTCCAAAGAAGGTAAAATTCTAACCAAAGAAGTGGGCACCACAAATTTTAATACCAATCGATTCTATAAGTTCCTGAAAGAAGAATCAGAAAAATAAAATCGGTGGCCACAGATTCGAAACAAAAGTTCAAACCGGAGTATCTTCTTCATTTTACCGTTGAAGTTTTTACTCATTTTGGAATTCCCAAAGACCACGCAACCCTTGCCGCTAAAATATTAGCGCTTTCTGATATCAGAGGTATAGACTCACATGGCGTTGCCCGGTTGTACAGTTACGTGGGATTATTATCCGAGGGTTTAATCAACCCCAATCCGAAAATAAGCATTGCAAGAGAAAGGAAAAGTGTAGCCACAGTTGATGGCGATAATGGATTGGGTTTAGTAGTTGGTCATTATGCCAACGAAATGGCAATGGACAAAGCGGAACAATTTGGATCGGGATGGATTTCGGTTTGCAACTCTAATCATTATGGTATTGCTAGTTATTATTCATTAGAGGCAATAAAGCGAAACATGATTGGATGGTCTATGACCAACACTACAAAATTAGTTGCCCCACTTTGGGGTGCAGAACGTATGTTGGGTACTAATCCTATTGCTATTGCATTTCCTGGGTTAAAAGAACTACCTGTTGTGATTGACCTGGCCACGAGTGCTGCCGCTTATGGCAAAATAGAAATTGCCAGGCGTCATCAGGAAGAGGTGCCTAGTGGATGGATAACTGATAAAGATGGAAGTTTAAGTACCCGTGCTGAAGACATGATTAATGGGGGTGCATTACTTCCGCTCGGCTCAACGAAAGAGCTTGGCGGCCACAAAGGTTACGCATTGGCATCTATGGTAGACATTCTCACAGCTGTGCTCAGCGGAGCCAACTGGGGGCCATTTGCACCTCCTTTTGCCTTACGCCAGGAAATTCCAACAAGAAGCGTAGGCAAAGGAATTGGTCATTTCTTTGGAGCCATGGAAATAGATGGCTTCATGGAAGTGGAAGAATTTAAAAAGCGTATAGATGAATGGGTAAACGTGATGAGAAAAACCAAACCAGCTAAAGGAACAGCTGGTGTGCTCATTCCTGGAGACCCCGAACATCAGGAAGAAGTCAAAAGAAAAAAAGAAGGTATCCCATTGAATACCTCGGTGATATCTGACTTACAAGCTATTTCAAAACAAACAGGTATTCCCTTTTCAGATCATTAAGACAAAAGCATTTTCTTCACCTTTTCCATTCCTGTACCTCCACCCTCCTCAAAAAATACAATATCCTTGCCTACATTATATTCAGGCTTTTTAGGATCAACAATGATTTTCTGTGCATCCGGTTTTGTGTATTGAATAAGGCTGGCGGCAGGATATACCTGAAGTGAAGTTCCCACTACAAGAAAGATATCTGCCTGCATGGCATACTCCGCTGCCTCTTCCATTTTATAAACTAGCTCACCGAACCATACAATATTCGGTCGTAGCTGTGAACCCAGTTCGCACTGATCACCCACCTTAAGCTCCCATCCATCAATTGAGTAAATCAATTGCTCATCCACGCTGCTTCGCGATTCAAAAAGACTCCCATGGAGATGAACAACATTCGTTGAACCGGCTCTCTCATGCAGATTGTCTACATTTTGGGTGATGATGGTTACATCAAAATCATTTTCGAGTTCAGCCAGCACCTCATGCCCCCTATTGGGTAATACTTCCAGTGCCTTCTTCCTTCTCTGATTATAAAATTCTAATACCAAAGAAGGGTTCTTTGCCCAACCCTCAGGTGTGGCCACTTCCATTACATCATGACCCTCCCATAATCCACCAGCATCGCGAAAGGTAGGAATGCCGCTTTCAGCACTCACTCCCGCGCCTGTAAGCGCAACCAGTTTCTTCATTTATTGTCTTAACTTTCTGTCAAAGAAATCTTTCGTAGCACCAAATACCTGATTCCAACTTTCATACCTAAGGAAACCGTGTACCTCATCGGGGAGGACTAAAATTTCTATATCCACTTTTTTATCACGTAGTTTTTCTGCGAGATCAATGGTCTGCTGAAACAACACATTCCTATCATCATCACCATGCACAAACAACACTGGTGCCGTCCACTTTGATAAATCACTGACAGGCGAAGACTGATAAGCCAATGCCATATCCTTCTCACCAATGCCCCAAGATCCACCGGGAGAAAAATCACGCGCCCGAAAAGCCCAATCATGAACACCATGTAAATCTACACCTGCCTTGAACAACTCCGGGTTTCGTGCTAATCCCACCGCGGTGAGATATCCACCATATGAACCGCCCCACAAACCTATTTTTGTAGGGTCTACTTCCTCTAAAGCTTTTAAATAATTCCCAGCTGCCACTACATCCTGATACTCGCTGGCCCCGCGAGGTCCCTGGTTCTTTGCTCTTCGGAAATCTCTACCGTATCCAATTCCATCTCTATAATTAACAGAAAGAACAGCATATCCCTGGCTGGCGAGGTATTGATTGAAAGCATAGGCATTGATGTAGTATTCGCTGTAATGAAAACCCAACAGCATTTGTCTGATGGGGCCACCATGCATAAATACCAAACCGGGCTTCTTTCCTTTTTGCTTTTTATCTATAAAAAGCTGACCATGAACAGTGGTACCATCTGCTGCTTTCATGATCACCTGTTGAGGCTTCACAAAATCCTTGGAAGAAAATGAAGCCCCCGCTTTCTGATCCACCGACTCCAAACTTTTCTTTTTAGCATCGTAATGCATCAAAGTGAGAGAGGTGTTGTATGTAGATTGGAAACAATACAGTGAACCATTGGCCCATTGAGGATACATTTCAATTCCTTCGCCAGCAGTGACCGCAACGGGTTTACCCTCCTTCACATTACTCATCCAGATATGTCGTCTGTCTACATCCTCTCGGTTGCCATCAAAGTAAATAGAAGTTTCGTCTTCATTGTAAGTATAACTCTCTACTATTCCGTTTCCTGGTGTAATATCTTTCAAGTCTGATCCATCAGGATTCATACTGTACACATGGTTCCAACCCTCATGCTCTGAGAAAAATAATATCCTATTTGATTTGGACCACGAAAGAGGTGTTGAAGAATAGTATTGAGCAAATCCACCATCATCAGATGGGGAATTCCAAATGGCCGATGCTTTCCCAGTCGATGCATCAGCTACCCAAACAGAGAATTTTACCCCACCTGTAAGGTTCGATAATTCATCTACTCTAGTTCCAGGCATTCTCAAGAAAGCAACCTTCTTTCCATCAGGCGACCAAACCGGGAATCCATCATTGCCAATATCAGGAGCCACCCACTGTATTTTCTTATCGACTATATGGTAAATTCCTATAAAAGCATGATCTCCGCGATCGCTAGCAAACAAAATCCTAGTACCATCAGGCGATAACGAATGACTTCCATTATTTCCTCTGGCATTGAAGAGTGTCTCAGGAAAGGAATCCTTCTCTAGGGTAATAGTGAATAACTGTCCGCCACGACTAAACGCTATTTTATTATCTCCTATAAGAATTGCGTTATTACCATTGGTCAATCGGAAAGGTTC
Source organism: Cyclobacteriaceae bacterium (assembly GCA_049289315.1). Taxonomy (GTDB): domain Bacteria; phylum Bacteroidota; class Bacteroidia; order Cytophagales; family Cyclobacteriaceae; genus ELB16-189. The sequence continues at coordinate 17,503 of JBATLM010000091.1, read as the reverse complement.
GCTACCAGATGTTGTGCCTATGCACCAAATCGCCTGTTCAGCACCATCAGCCATGCTACTCGGGTTGGGGTGTTGCCCATATCTATTGGCAGCACCACCTCTTACGTACACCAGCAAGTTTCCATTACTGGAAAACAAAAGATTGGACAACTCCTGACCATCGTCCTCTGAGTACTTGGTCAGCTGCTGGGCATTTCCACTCGATCGAATAAAAATATTTCTGCGACCGTGATCATTAACCACCCATGCCAGCTGTCCATTGGAGGAATGAGTCAATCCAGAACTGACAGGATGACTAAGAAATTGTTCTAATGGTTGGGTGTAGGCAAAGTTTATTGCCAACAAAGACAGTATAAAGACTATTGATTTCATAGTAGCTAAGCTTTTCTCTAATATAGGAAAGCTGAAACTAAAAGATAGAAGGATGTAGGTTATTGCTTTTTCTTCTTTGCAAAGCGACCCTTCTTTTCGGGGGCTTTTTCAGCCAGATCAACGCATTCTTCCAGCGTAAGATCCGCAGGTTCTTTGTCCTTCGGGATTTTGACATTCTTTTTGCCCGCCTTAATATAAGGCCCCCACCTCCCATTCAGTATCTGAATATCTGGATTCTCGTCAAAGAGTTTGATTATTTTGTTCGCATCTGCAATCCTCTTTTCCTTGATCAATTCTACCGCCCTTTCGTAGGTAATGGTATACGGATCCTCTTCCTTAGGTATTGAGACAAATTTTTTATTGTGCAATACATAAGGGCCAAACCTACCGATGTTAACCACCACATTTAACTCTTCGAATTCGCCCATCTGCCTAGGGAGCTTAAGAAGAACCGTTGCATCCTCGAGGGTAAGGTTTTCGATAAACTGACCTTGCCTCAAACTTGCGAACTTTGGTTTCTTTTCTTTGCCATCCTCAGGGTTCTCTCCTAACTGAACATAGGCGCCCCATTTGCCTAGCTTGGCATATACGTTCAACCCTGTCTTTGGATCTACCCCTAACTCTCTTGCTTTATTAGCTACCGATGAACGCTCTACTTTTTCAGTCTCTTCCACTGTGCTGTGAAAAGGCTTGTAGAACTGATCAATCATCTCTTGCCATTTCAACTTACCACCAGCAATTTCATCGAAATCTTCTTCTATCTCAGCAGTAAATGAATAATTAGTGATGTTAGGAAAGTGCTCTACCAGAAAATCATTCACGATCATGGCCGTGTTGGTAGGAAACAGTTTGTTCTTTTCAGCACCAGTAATCTCTTGTGCTGTTTTTGTCTCTACCTTTTCCTTATTCAGTGTAATTACCTGATAATTTCTTTCAGTCCCTTCCCTGGCCTCCTTTACCACATACCCTCTTTTTTGAACTGTGGTGATAGTAGGCGCATAGGTAGATGGTCTACCAATACCAAGCTCTTCTAATTTCTTCACCAAACTTGCTTCTGTAAATCTAGGCGGATGTCTACTGAAAGTCTCCGTGGCCTTCATCTCGTCCAGTTTCAGGTCCTGCCCTACTTTCAAGGGAGGCAACATAGTTCCGCTTTCCTCATCCTCTTCTGTATCATCGTCATCATCTTTCGACTCCATGTACACTTTCAGGAAACCTTCAAACTTTATTACCTCGCCTTTGGCAACGAGTGTTCTTGGGTTGGTAGAGATTCCTATTGTTGCAGTGGTACGCTCTAGTTCAGCATCTGCCATTTGAGAAGCAATAGCACGTTTCCAAATCAACTCGTACAAACGTTTTGCATTGCGATCCATCTTTGGATCGGTAACAGAAAAGTCAGTTGGCCGAATGGCCTCATGAGCTTCCTGAGCACTTGAAGACTTTGTTTTAAACTTTCTCGTTTTTATAAACTCTTTACCAAAGGCGCTGCCAATTTGTGCTGTAGCACTCTTCACCGCATCATCAGAAAGATTCAATGAATCTGTTCTCATGTATGAAATCTTACCCGCTTCATACAACTTCTGAGCCACTACCATAGTTTGGATTACAGAGAAGCTCAGTTTTCTGCCCGCCTCTTGCTGTAATGTAGAAGTAGTAAACGGAGGTGAAGGAGTTTTCTTTGCTGGCTTCTTTTGTAAATCGTTGATGGTGAATTTTGCCCCCGTACAAGAGGTCACAAATTCAAGGGCTTCTTTTTCTGATGGAAGTTTTTCAGCCAGATCTGCAACCAATTGTTTCCCTTTTCCAAGGTCAAATACTGCTGAAACTTTAAAAGTAGATTTGGTTTCGAACTTCTCTATGTCTCTTTCACGCTCCACTACCAACTTCACTGCTACAGACTGAACTCTTCCTGCAGATAAGCCCGGGCCTATTTTCTTCCATAAGATAGGCGACAATTCAAATCCTACTAACCTGTCGAGTACTCTCCTTGCCTGCTGTGCATTTACTAAGTCAATGTCAATCCCACGAGGGCTCTTCATTGCATTGTCTATCGCATTCTTAGTAATCTCAGTAAATACAATGCGCCTGGTATTCTTATCATTAAGATCAAGTACTTCTTTTAAATGCCAAGAAATGGCCTCTCCCTCGCGGTCATCATCACTGGCCAGGTAAATCATCTCTGCTTCCTTTGCCAACTTCTTGAGCTGTTTGATTACCTCCTTCTTGTCGGGGCTTACATCATAAGTAGGTGCATAGCCGTTCTCTATATCTATTGCTTTGTTTCCTTTAGTCAAATCACGGACATGCCCCATACTTGAGGTGACCTTAAAATCCTTTCCCAGGTAACCCTCAATCGTTTTTGCTTTTGCGGGTGATTCAACAATAACTAAGTTCTTTGACATGTGATTTTATATGATCCAGATTCTCAAATATCTGCATTTTTTTAAATAAACAAATTCAGGGGTATTAGTTGTGCATCCTTATGAGGCCAACAATCAAAAGATTAGATTTGTTTTATGGCACGGTGGTTATACCTCATGAGACACGCGCAATCCGCTGACAAACAGCATGGTCAACCCGATAAAGACCGAGAATTAAGTGTTGCCGGAATGCGGGAAGCTGCCACTATTGGACATTTTTTAAAAAAAAATAATTATGATGTCGATTTGATCGTTTCTAGCGCTGCTAAGAGAGCCAATTCAACTGCAGCAGTCGTTCACGGGATTTTAAATTTGCAATCGGAAATTACCATTAATGATGAGTTGTATGAAGCTTCTGTCCGCAATCTCTTTCAGGTTATCACAAGCCTGGATGATGATTTCAAAAACATTTTAATAATAGGTCATAATCCGTATATCTCTTACTTTGCTGAACACCTCACCAAGGCAGAAATTGGAAGCATGGAAACTGCAGGGCTGGTGAGTATCCGTTTTGAAATTTCGAAATGGGAAGAGGTAACTGAGGATATAGGATCATACGAAAACTACATACATCCTTCTATTATAGAGTAAATAACATATGCCATCTAAAGAAGAAGTAATCGCACAATTCAACCCGAACGATCCAGGCATTACTGGACAGCTGTTTGGCCTCCCTTTCACCGAAGATAACGCTGAAGTGATTATAGTACCCATCCCCTGGGAAGTAACCGTTTCCTACAAAGGCGGAACAGCCATTGGCCCACAGGCCATTTTGGAAGCTTCTGCACAAGTAGATCTTTTTGTGAAGGACCTTCAAGATGCATGGAAGTTGGGTATAGCCATGCTGCCTTTTCCAGAAAAAGTAAAGCAGGAAAGTGATGCACTGAGAACCCTTGCTGAAAAGCACATTGAGAAATTGGAAGCCGGAGATGAAAGCGGGGATAAACTCTCATTGGATAAAGTAAACGAAGCGTGCGAAAGCATGGTGATCTATACTAAAAACACCATTAAGAAGTATTTGAAGTCAAACAAGTTGGTTGGCTTACTGGGTGGTGATCACAGTACTCCATTAGGATTTATTCATGCGCTTAGTGAAGACCATGAATTTGGTATTTTACAAATTGATGCACATGCGGATTTGCGCAAGTCATACGAAGGTTTCACCTACTCTCATGCTTCTATTATGTATAATGCATTGAAAGTGCCTTCGGTACGCAAGCTCGTACAAGTAGGCATTCGCGATTATTGCGAAGAAGAGCAACAGGTAATGGATCGCTCTAAAGGAAGAGTTAAAGTTTTTTTTGATGAAGACATCAAGCACGCGCAATACAACGGAGAATCCTGGGCCAATATCTGTAAACAGATTGTAGATGAACTTCCTGATAAGGTTTACATTAGTTTTGATATAGACGGCATGGATCCCAAACTGTGCCCTAATACTGGAACACCCGTAGCCGGGGGATTCGAATTCCATCAAATCACACTATTATTAAAGACACTAGCAAAGTCGGGAAAAAAAATCATCGGATTTGACCTGAATGAGGTAGCTCCCGGGGAATCCGATGAATGGGATGCCAATGTAGGGGCAAGACTCTTGTTTCAGTTGTGCAATACGATGGCCGTATCGCAAGGCAAATTGCGCTACAACCGCTAGACACTGTACTTTATAGCAGTTTAAATAAATTTTCTATTTTGCATAATCTAACCTGCTAAACGAATGAGTGAATTTATAAGACAGCTTGCCAACGACATCTACCTTCCCATTTCGTTTCTATTGATCTTTGGTGGTCTCTACTTTATATTCTATTCACGATTCGTTCAGTACAAATATTTTAAGCACGCCATCGATATCCTGCGCGGAAAGTATAATAATCCTAACGACCCGGGGCAAATCAATCCCTACCAGGCATTGTCCACTGCCCTTGCTTCTACTGTGGGAATGGGAAATATTGCAGGAGTAGCCGCAGCTATTTCTATTGGAGGACCTGGTGCGTTGTTCTGGATGTGGGTAACCGCGTTTGTTGGCATGTCTACTAACTTTTTCACAAGCGCCTTAGCGTTGATGTATCGCGGCAAAGATTCGGCAGGAGTTATACAAGGTGGTCCAATGTATGTTATCCGCGAAGCCATGGGCAAGAAGTGGCTTCCACTGGCCTATGTCTTCTCTGCATGTGCTATGGTTGGATGTTTACCTATCTTTCAAGCCAATCAATTGACGCAAGTCATCATTGACCTTGGGATTAACAAAACTACTTTAGGAACTACTCCATTTAACCTTTTCGGATTTCAAGTAAGCACTGCCAAGCTCATTATTGGAGTTGCATTGACCATTCTTGCGGGTACTGTCATCCTAGGAGGAATACAAAGAATAGGTATGTGGGCCGGTCGGATGGTACCTATCATGATTGTAATCTATTTCGGTTCTGTCATTGCCATTCTCTTTACCAACATTACAGAAGTACCACACATATTCACTATGATCTTTACTGACGCCTTTGCTGCTGATAACTATCGAGGCGACCCTGCATTAGGAGGTATTCTAGGAGGGTTAATAATTGCTGGAGTTCGAAGGGCATCATTCTCAAGTGAGGCCGGAATTGGTACAGCTCCTATGGCTCTGGGTGCATCCAAAAGTAAAGAGCCTATTCGCGAAGGACTCGTTTCCATGCTAAGCCCGGCTATTGATACCATTTTGGTATGTACACTTACTGCGTTTGCTATTTTGGTTACTGGTGTATGGCAAACTTCTGAAGCCAATGGAGTAACACTTACCGCAAATGCTTTTGAAGGAGCATTGGGCGGAACAGGAAGATTTCTACTATTAATCTGCGGATTCTTTTTCGCTGTCACTTCCCTTTTCTCCTATAGCTATTATGGGAATAAAGCAATGTCGTTCATTGGAGGAGTGAAAGCAGGCAGTTACTATAACTACTTTTATCTGGCCACCATCATCTTTGGTGCTGTGGCCACCATGCAGGATGTAATGAACATTATTGATATCGCGTATGCTATTATGGCAATACCTACCGTAGTGTCAGGAATTATTCTTGCGCCAAAAGTAATGAAGGAAGCCACAAGCTACTTCGCGCGGCTAAAAGAAGAAAAGAAGAGCTAATTATTAGTTATCTATAGCAACTGCCTTGTTAGGCTCTAAAGTGTAAGGATAATCGAACAATCCATGTTCCTTTATCGCTTCCTCCACTTTATGCGGTACAAACTTTTCCCATCCATGTTCTCCTTTGCGGATCATTGCCAGTACATTATCAGAAATGATATGTAGGTTTTCAGTATTGGCGTTTTCTATGTCCTCCAGTTTGTTGTTGTCTTGCATGTACCGGAATAAGCCTTTTAAATTATCAGGCAATGTCTTCTCAAAATCATTTAGCGTAAACAACTCCGTGTCACTGCCACGTTTTAGGGCGGGATAGATATACAATTTAATATTGGTGCCAAAGAGTGCAGCAAAGCTTTCCAAAATTCCCCCTCTTAAGTTTTGGTAGGTACGCTCTTCAAATACTTTTTGAAGTGCATAGATGCCAAGGATGATTCCTATTTTCTTACCTCTTGTAATTTTAGAAAGGTATTCTGCTACTCGATAGTATTCAAAGTAATTTGATATCAATACAGTTTGTCCCAAGGAACAAATAGTATCAGCACGGTACAAGAAATCCTTTTCATCGATGGCACCATCAGAACTCAGGTCATTCAATGTGAGCTCCGTGAGCACTACCATTTTCTTTTTATCTACATCTGGTTCTTTCTTGAAATACCTTCTTGCTGCAAGCAGCATATCCACATTCACGTGCGTCACTGGCCTGAACCGCCCCCTAAGTACCAACACATTCTTTTTATACAGTGCCTCTGATGGTTGCATTACCTCTCCATCCGGGCCAAACATAGCCGCTCTGGTCAATCCGTTCTTCACCAGCTTCATCGCCATCAGGCGATTGTCCACCTTCTCATAATCAGGACCGGAAAGCCGGAACATATCAATCTCAATTCTTCTTGCCAGTCCATCCACCAAAGACATCATAATTTCTTCGGGATCCTCCAACATCATACACGCATATATCATGTTGACGCCCACTACACCAAGCGCATACTGTTGCAACAATGGATCGTTATCAAACATCTTGACGTGAATCACACAGTCATTCGGCTCGGTATTCGGTCTTTTTTGAAAACGTAACCCCACCCAACCTTGTCCTTGGTTGCTTCTTTCAAAATTTAGCGACTCTACCGTATCTGCAAAAGCAAAGAATCTCGTCTTTTCTATAAGGTGCGGAAGGCGCTCAGGGAGCAAAGGATATTCATGATCCAACATGCCAGAAAGCCTGTCCTCACACACATATCTCTCGCACACTCCATAAATGGCATCACTGAATTTCATGTCGTAGGCCGACATGGTTTTTGCAACTGTTCCTGAAGCCCCACCTACTTTGAAAAAGTTGGCGGCAACCTCCTGTCCCGCACCTATTTCCGCAAAGGACCCATAGACCTCACGTTTTAAATTAATTCGAAGGGCTTTTTCCTGGGTGGTGAGTTTTTCTATTGCCTCCATAAACAGTTTTGTATGACTATTTTCAATGCAAAGTTGATACTATTTTTTCAAACATATCTGCAATAGTTAAAGAAATTGATGTTAAGTAAATACAGATGTTTTCAATTGATCTATTTACCAACAGCTATGTAACCATTTTGTGGCCATTCAACCATCAATTATGAAGCACGGATACCCCCAATAGGGTAAGAATTAGATGGTATTGTTGAGTTTAAGCCTTTTGAGATACGCTACTTAATCTCCTCACTTAATCTCCTCATAAGTATCATTAGGAAGGCTATACAAAGTGTAAAACAGCAAACCTGTATATAATACTCTAGGTCTGCTCCGCCTCATGCTTTTCTTTCAATACCCTACGCAGGATTTTACCCACATTAGATTTTGGCACTTCAGTGATAAATTCAACGAATTTAGGAATCTTATAGTTGGTTAAGCTCTTGTGACAGAAGTCGATTAGTTCTTCTTCTGTCAAAGACTGATCTTTTTTAACAACATAAACTTTAATAGCCTCCCCTGATCTTTCATGTGGCACACCAATAGCTGCCACTTCCAATACTTTCGGGTTATTTGCGATTACGTTTTCTATTTCATTAGGAAAAACATTGAAGCCAGATACCTTGATCATGTCTTTCTTCCGGTCTACAATTTTAAAATACCCCTCTCCATCCATCAAACCAATGTCGCCAGTGCGGAACCAATCACCCGGAAAAAATACACCTTCCTTGTCCTTTTCCCAGTAGCCTCGCATTACCTGAGGGCCTCGTGCACAAATTTCTCCTGTTTCTCCCATGGCCAACTGATTGCCATCATCATCAAAAATAGCCACATCAGTACTGGGTACGGGAATACCTATATAACCTCTCCTATGTTTCCCATCCAGTGGATTACAACAAAGTACTGGCGAGGTTTCACTTAAACCGTAACCTTCTACCAAAGGCCTACCCGTTACTTGCTCCCACCGTTCGGCTACAGCATCTTGCACTGCCATCCCTCCTCCTACTGCCCCTGCCAGGCGAGAAAAGTCCAAGTTCTTAAAGTCAGGATTATTCAACAATCCATTAAACAATGTATTTACACCCGTAACAATAGTGAACTTATGCTTCTTTAGTTCCTTTACAAATCCAGGCATATCGCGAGGATTAGTTATCATCACATTCTTAACACCAGATGTAAACATCAATAGCCCGTTGACTGTCAATGCGAAAATATGATACATAGGAATGGCAGTAATGATCAAGTCTTCATGGTCAGCCCTCATGTATGGCTTGAACCAGTGTGTAATCATCTGGTTGTGAGCGATAAGATTTCTATGAGATAACTGTGCTCCTTTAGAAATCCCTGTAGTTCCGCCAGTATATTGTAACACAGCCACATCTTCAATATCCATCGCAGGTTTTGTATAGGTCAACTGCGCTCCTCTTTTCAAAACTGATTTGAAGGATATTGCTTTTGGGAGATTATAAGCTGGAACAATTTTCTTTATATACTTCACCACAAAATCAATGATACCTCCCTTCACTGTTCCCAGCATGTCTCCCATGTGTGTGACAATGATATGCTTGGCCGGAATCTCATTTTGAATGACCTCTAGTTGCTGCGCGAAGTTGGCAACAATGACCACGGCAGAAACTTCAGCGTCAACAAACTGATGTTTCATCTCTGGGGGTGTATACAGCGGATTGGTATTCACTGCAATAAGGCCAGCCTTGATGGCACCAAAGAATGCAACTGGAAACTGAAGTAAGTTGGGCATTTGAATAGCAATTCGATCGCCTTTCTTTAAGCCTAGCTCTACTTGCAGGTACGCAGCAAAGTTAGTAGCGTTCTCATGGAGTTGTTTGAATGTAATTTTCACGCCAAAGTTCTCAAAAGCAACCTGATCTGAATAGCGCTCACACGTACTATCAAACATTTCTATGAGTGAATTGTATTCATAGGGGCCAATTTCTTTGGGTATACCTTCAGGATAATTTTTGAACCATGGATAGTCAGTCATGCTGTAAGCTTTTTAAGAATTAATAAACTAATTAGGTGAAAAAAATGGGGAAGTCAAATGGAAATACAGACAATCAATAATTGGAAACTGTCACTGACAACTGCCGTTCAAATTCCTCTCCGTCTGATGACTTTCCCTGGACAATTATTCTGTAGGTACCATTTTGTGGATATTGAATCTTTGGAGCAGAACTAAAAGAGGTTACTTCATTTCCCATTTCATCACTGATTCCAAGATACCACTTGTAAGAGACAATCGCGGTACACTTATTTTGAAATTTGATCCACCCAGGAAAACTTCCGCTGTTGACATATTGAAATTCGAAAACCGGAGTTTTCTCTGGCAGCGAAAAAGCATTCGGGTCTGGGGCTACCGGAAAAATTTCGCAGGCAGAAAGTAACAGGATCAATATGCACCAGGATCGCATACTTAAATATACCACACAAGGCATGCAAAACCATTGTCATTCAGTCACTTGAAAGACTAAAAGTGTGTTTTTAAGGAAAGAATTGGAAGAATTGACTTTCGGTCGCCAACTTCGAGATGTAGACTCGAAATTGGGACCTCAGTCGGTCTAGAAGAAGCTCAGCTGTAGAGGGAGGGTTCGAACCTCCACGGAGAAGTTAGCTGCAAGACAAGAAAAACCTCTTTAGTGGTCAACCCATTATCCTGCGTTTATCCTTTGATCTCCACCCCCGAGACAGGGGGGCATGTCTGCCAGTTTCAACACCCTACAATTTTAAAGAACATCGTAGGTTGTCAATCTCATTCCTGATGGCTCGACAGGTGAGATCAACACCTACATTGTTAATTACTTCAACAAAGTAAGGGTATATATTAAAATAATTCAATACAATGATTTAATATTTACATATTTTATAATATTGTGATGATAAATTATAAATTACACAAACACACCCTATTGATATGAGCAAAAATTATGTGATTGATAATACTGATCTCAAAATCCTTGATATTTTGATGAAAGACGCCAAAAAACCCTATACCGAAGTGGCCAAACTTGTCCACGTTTCGCAAGGAACGGTGCATGTGAGGATGAATAAACTAGAGGAAGCGGGTATTGTTGAAAAGAATACCCTTCAGATCAACTATGCCAAACTGGGCTACGGTGTAATGGCATTTATTGGTATCTATCTGGAAAAGAGTGGATTATATGATTCGGTACTGGAAAAACTTAAAACCATCCCTGAGATCACCATGATCCATTACACTACGGGGAATTATTCCATGTTTTTGAAGATTCATTGCAGAGACACTAACCACCTAAAAGAGGTCTTACACGACAAAATGCAGCAGGTTGAAGGTATTGACAGAACGGAGACCATCGTTTCTCTTGAAGAGAGCCTAAATCGGCATTTGGAGCTATCTGAATAGAATAAAATATGCCCAAAACGAAACCTTAAAAGAGGATATTTGTTGTAATTTTGAGGGATTATTTGAATTTAGTCTAAATAGACGACATGAGTAAAGACAATCAGGTATTAGAAGAGTTTACTTCCAAAGAATACGAACATGGCTGGACATCTGACCTTGAAAGTGACTCGGCCCCCAAGGGGTTAAGTGAAGATACTGTCCGGTTTATCTCTGCAAAGAAAAACGAACCAGAATGGTTGTTGGAATGGAGACTAAAAGCATACCGTCATTGGATAACAATGAAAGAGCCCAAATGGCCCAACGTTAACTATCCTGCTATCGATTATCAAGACATCATTTACTATTCTGCACCCAAGCAAAAAGTGCAACCTAAGAATTTAAGTGAAGTCGACCCTGAGTTAATAAAGACTTTTGAAAAGCTGGGTATATCTCTTACCGAGCAAAAGCGTTTGACTGGAGTAGCCGTGGACGCTGTTATCGATAGTATTTCTGTAGCTACTACTTTTAAAGATAAGCTAGGCGAACTGGGTATCATTTTCTGTTCATTCAGTGAAGCGGTGAAAGAGCATCCTGAATTAATAAAGAAATACTTAGGCTCAGTGGTGCCGCCCAATGACAATTACTTTGCAGCGCTCAACTCCGCTGTATTTTCCGATGGCTCTTTCTGCTATATTCCAAAAGGCGTTAGATGTCCAATGGAGTTATCCACTTATTTTAGAATCAACGCGGCCAACACGGGGCAGTTTGAAAGAACTTTAATCGTGGCAGAAGATGCTTCCTATGTTAGCTATCTCGAAGGCTGCACCGCTCCTATGCGCGATGAAAACCAATTGCATGCTGCAGTTGTTGAATTGTACGCCATGAAGGATGCAGAGATAAAATACTCTACGGTGCAAAACTGGTACCCTGGTAATAAGGAGGGCAAGGGAGGAATTTACAATTTCGTAACCAAGCGGGGCTTGTGTGCTGGTGATCATTCTAAAATCTCATGGACACAAGTAGAGACAGGATCAGCTATTACCTGGAAGTATCCATCATGTATATTGAAAGGTGATTATTCCAACGGTGAGTTTTACTCAGTGGCTGTTACTAACAATTATCAGCAAGCAGATACTGGAAGTAAGATGATTCACATTGGAAAGCATACCAGATCGCGCATCGTATCCAAAGGTATTTCTGCAGGAAAATCACAAAATAGCTATCGTGGACAAGTGCATATATTGAAGCGTGCAGAAAACGCACGTAACTTCTCTCAATGCGACTCTTTGTTGATGGGAGATCAGTGTGGTGCTCATACATTCCCTTATATAGACGTAGAAAACAAAAGTGCTCATGTAGAACACGAGGCTACTACATCCAAGATTGGTGAAGATCAAATCTTCTATTGCCTGCAACGAGGCATTGATGAAGAGGCTGCTGTTGCCCTGATTGTAAATGGTTACGCCAAAGAAGTATTGAAGCAGTTGCCCATGGAGTTTGCCGTTGAAGCGCAGAAGCTATTGGCGTTGACTTTGGAGGGAAGTGTAGGGTAAATAATTTAAGGTTTAAGGTTTAAAGTTGAAAATAGAATGTTAAAGATCAAAAATATACACGCACGCGTAGAAGAGAAAGCCATTCTTAATGGAATTAACCTGGAGATAAAACCAGGAGAAGTGCATGCCATCATGGGACCGAATGGTTCTGGAAAAAGTACGCTCGCCTCTGTATTGGCAGGTCGTGAAGATTTTGAAGTAACTGAAGGATCTATAGAGTTTCTTGGTAAAAATCTACAAGAGATGAGTCCTGAGGACAGAGCAAGAGAAGGAGTTTTTCTTGCTTTTCAATATCCGGTGGAGATTCCTGGAGTGAGCACTGTCAACTTCATGAAGACTGCTCTGAATAAAATAAGAGAGTACCGAGGACAAGACACATTGGATGCAGTTTCCTTCCTTGCACTGATGAAAGAGAAGATCAAATTAGTTGAGATTGATAAGTCATTGCTCAACCGCTCATTGAATGAAGGATTCTCTGGAGGAGAAAAGAAACGCAATGAAATATTTCAAATGGCGATGCTTGAACCTAAGTTGGCTATTCTCGATGAGACCGACTCCGGGCTTGACATTGATGCATTAAGAATAGTTGCCAATGGTGTCAATAAGTTACGAACAAAAGACAACGCCACTCTTGTAATAACTCACTACCAGCGTTTGCTTGAATACATTGTTCCAGATTATGTGCACGTATTGTACAACGGAAGAATTGTAAAGTCTGGCACCAAAGAACTCGCTTTGGAACTGGAAGAGAAAGGTTACGATTGGATCAAAAGCGAAATGGAGGTTGCCTAATGAGTACTGCTGAAAAACAAACTATCTCCGCTTCGCTTATTGAGTCTATTGATTTAGCTCAATTTTCGATTGCCCGTGAGCAGAGGACAAAGGCTTTCGAATCTTTTAAGACTACAGGCTTACCTGAAGCTAAGAGTGAAGAATATAAATTCACACCGGTTACTCGGTTACTGACAAAACACTTTTCGGTAGCGGAATTATCTAAACCAACTGCTGCCAGCGAAAGTGTAAAAGCTTTACTGAATCCTGAGTTTTCAGAGAACAGAATAGTCTTTGTAAATGGTATTTACAGCAAGGCCCTCTCCTCTATTACAAATGATTCTAAAGTTACCATACAATCATTGAATGAAGCGATTACAACAAACCCTTCATTGTTATTCGATCAATTGAATAGCAACGATCCGTTTGCGCTTTTAAATTCCACACTTTGGTCAGATGGGCTTTATATCAATGTGCCCAAGAACGTAGAAGAGAAAAAGCCATTGTTTATTCATCATCTTCATGATGCCAGCAGTGAGAAAGTGAGTGTTCATACAAAGCTGTTCGTAACTATTGGTGAAAGTGCCTCCCTTCAAATCATTGAGAAGACAGACACGCAAGGAGATCAACCAGTGTTCAACACGATCAGTGAAGACATTATTGTGGAAGAAAATGGTTCAGTGAACTACTGCAAAATTCAAAATGATGCAGGGCAACTGGTTCAAGTAGCCAATACTACTATTCATCAGCACAAAGCCAGCAGGGCAGATACTTACACATTTACACTTAATGGTAAATTGATTCGCAACAACCTCAACATCATCATCGATGGCGAAGGATGTGAATCACATTTTTTTGGACTTTACCTCACTGATGGTGATACATTGGTGGACAATCATACTACGGTGGATCACAAAAAGCCCAACTCCTTTAGCAACGAATTGTACAAAGGGTTGATGAATGGAAAATCCAAGGGTGTATTCAACGGAAAAATTTATGTGCGCCCTCATGCACAAAAGACAAATGCCTTTCAATCCAACAGAAATTTATTATTGTCTGATGATGCGACAGTGAACACTAAACCCCAACTTGAAATATGGGCTGATGATGTGAAGTGTTCTCACGGTTGTACCACTGGTCAGTTGGACGAAGAAGCCTTGTTCTATCTGCAATCCAGAGGAATTCCTAAAGGCACTGCCAAGGCCATGTTGCTCTACGCATTTGCCGGAGAGGTATTGGATAACATCAAGAATGAGCAACTAAAAAATTATATTGATTCCATCGTTTCCGAACGACTACATAAAAGTTATTAAGGCATGAGTATCTCAGCCACAACACAACTGAACATTCAGAAAATTCGTGATGAGTTTCCCGTGCTCCATCAACAAGTAAACGGAAAGCCATTAATCTATTTCGATAACGCAGCCACCTCCCAAAAGCCAAAGCGTGTCATCGAAAAGCTTACGGAGTATTACGAAGGGTACAATGCCAATATTCACAGAGGTATTCACACTCTGGCAGAAAAAGCAACAAAGGCTTACGAAGATACACGCGAAGCAGCCAGAAGCTTTTTGGGCGCAGAACATGTGGAGGAAATTATTTTCACTCGTGGTGTTACGGAATGTATTAATCTTGTAGCCTCCAGTTATGGCAGTGCATTCATTAACAAGGGAGACGAAATTATCATCGCAGAACTTGAGCACCACAGTAATATTGTTCCATGGCAAATGCTATGTGAGCAAAAAGGAGCAGTACTCAAAGTTATTCCCGTAAACGATCGTGGCGAGATAGAGTTAGACGCCTTTAAAAAACTACTTAGCAACAAAACTAAAATTGTTGCCACTAATCACGCTAGCAACAGTTTGGGTACGATTAATCCCATTAAGGAAATAATAGCACTTGCCCATGAAAAAGGTGCAGTGGTACTTATAGACGGTGCGCAGTCAGCAGCCCACTTACCTATTGATGTAAAGGAATTGGATGCTGATTTCTATTGCATCTCTTCGCATAAAATGTACGGCCCTACAGGTATAGGTGTATTGTTCGGAAAGAAGGAGTTGCTGGAAAAGATGCCTCCCTATATGGCCGGTGGTGAAATGATCAAAGACGTCACCTTTGCCAAAACAACCTACAATGATCTGCCTTATAAATTTGAAGCGGGTACGCCCAACATTGCAGATGTGGTTGCCTTTGCGGAAGCCATTGCTTTTGTTAATGAATTAGGGAAAGAAAACATTCATCTTCACGAATCCGAATTACTTGCCTATGCTACTTCTAAAATAGGAAGCATTGATGGAGTGAGATTAATAGGTACAGCCGCACAAAAAGTGAGTGTGCTCTCTTTTGTTATTGATGGCATCCATCATTTTGATATTGGCCAGATGTTGGATACTAGAGGAATTGCTGTTAGAACTGGTCATCACTGTACTCAGCCCCTGATGGAAAGGTTTGGCATTGAAGGAACTGTAAGGGCCTCATTTGCCGTTTACAATACGAAAGAAGAAATTGATAGTTTAGTAGAAGGATTAACACGGGTCATTAACTTCTTAAAAGCCTAACCATTGAATACAATAACCGACATACAGGAAGAGATCATCAGTGAGTTCAGTTTGCTGGATGGAGATCAAGAGATGACGGTGCTCTACATCATGGAGCTGGGGCAAAAGCTACCCGACATGGAAGAAGCAAAGAAGACTGAAGATAATATAGTTAAAGGGTGTCAATCCAAAGTATGGTTGTCTGCCAGACTAGAAAACGATAAGGTATATTTTGAAGCGGACAGCAACACCGCTATTACCAAAGGACTAGTGAGTTTGTTATTAAGAATATTTTCAGGCCAATCGCCAGAAAACATTCTCAGTTCAGAGCTTAATTTTATGAGTAAGATTGGCATGGAGCGTTTCATAGGAACGCAGCGTTCCAACGGATTTGCGGCTATGACCAAACAGATAAAACTGTATGCCCTGGCGTTTAAAACTAAGATGGAAGTAAAATCATGAGTGAACAAGAAAAAAATCAGGCAGTAGAGGCACCCATTAGTTCAGACGATTTGAGAGAGAAAGTAGTGGCTGCCATTAAAACGGTTTATGATCCAGAGATTCCCGTAGATGTATTGGAGTTGGGATTGATTTATGAAATCAATGTATACCCTGTGAACAACGTGTATGTGCTAATGACACTTACCTCTCCCTCCTGCCCTTCTGCGGAAGTAATACCAGGAGAAGTAGAGCAAAAAATCAAAGAGGTTGAAGGAATCAACGATGTAAAGGTGGAGCTTACTTTTGATCCGCCTTACACACAGGACATGATGAGTGAAGCAGCTAAACTGGAACTTGGATTTATGTAGACTGGAAACTGGATTCTAGATTCTAGATTCTGGATTCTGGATTCTGGATTTTGAATTTTGAATTTTGAAAGAAGAATATAAAAAAGATAAAACTTGAATTTTAAACTTAACTAATATGTACCCAGAAGAATTGGTTGCACCCATGCGGAGCGACCTCACCACCATTGGTTTTAAAGAATTAAAGACACCTGAAGAAGTAGATGGCGAATTGAAGGATCAGAAAGGAACAACCTTGTTGGTCATCAACTCGGTATGTGGATGTGCAGCAGGTGCTGCCCGACCAGGCGTGAAATGGGCTGTACAAAACAGTGAAAAGAAGCCTGATCATTTGACGACTGTATTTGCCGGAGCAGATGTGGAGGCAGTCGCCAAAGCGCGTCAATATACATTACCTTACCCTCCTTCCTCTCCAGCCATTGCCTTGTTTAAAGATGGTGAGTTGGTTCACTTTGTAGAGAGACATCACATTGAAGGAAGAAATGCGCAGATGATCGGTGAGCACCTTGTGCAGGTGTTTGACGAGTTCTGTTAAATAAGAATTAATCCAAAGTTTAAGGTTCAAGGTTTAAAGTTCAAGGGGGTTCAGCCTTGAATTTAAATCTTGAACTTTTAATTTCATGCCATCAACCTCAAGGCTTCGCGTTTACTCAAATTAGCCAGTGATGGATGATCACGAACAAAGCTTTTTACCCACTTCGGGTTAGTCCGGCTGTACTGTCTCAATATCCAGCCAATGGCTTTATTGATGAAGAATTCTTTGGAGCCTAATAGTTGTTTGATAGCATAAGCCAGTAATTCGTTGTTCAGCTGGTCTTTGTATTTCAATTGAAACAACAAAGCGGAACGTTGCAACCACATGTGATCAGAGGCCAGCCACTTTTTCACATACTTCTTGCGCAGTTCCGGATACAATTTGAAATAAGTACCCATCGTATTAGCGGCAATATAATCCACTGTATCCCACCACGACTTGTGGGTGACCATGTATTCCAGCAAAGCCATGTCTTCCTTTTCCAATTGCTTGCTGTATTTGTTCACCAATTCCTGGCCAAACATCTGATACTCTCGTTGTGGCTTACTCCATAATTTCTTAACGAGTTTCTCCAGATC
>JBATLM010000090.1:0-2177 GCA_049289315.1 Cyclobacteriaceae bacterium | reverse complement strand
ATAGCGTTGGGGTGAGACCCAAGTACAAGAGGGTGTGCGTGATCTCGGTAGGCAGTGATCCATTTATCGTCCTTTTCCAAAGCTGTAAAAGCTCCGGCAGCACATGCTTCTTGCCCGATATAGAGATGACAAAAGCCTCTGATTTTCTGCTGGCCGTACAATTGCCCGGCTTTTTCTTCAAACTTTCTCATAAGAAGGATACTCTCATACCATTGCATGTAGGTTTCCTTCGAGAATTCAGTTTTTGAGCCCTTGGAGCTCTTTTTGGCTGATTTGCCTTTAGACTTTGTACTGGTCGCCATTTAATTAACTAATTTTATGGATCGTGAACTGCGAAAATACGGCAGTACGTCTCAATAGCCAAACCCCTTAAATAATTCACTGTGCACCTTAAAAAGCTCGCTTTATACGACTTTAAAAATTACGAGGAGGCCCATTTTGCTTTTGATAATAAGGTAAACTGCTTTCTGGGTAAAAACGGGGTGGGTAAAACAAATATCCTTGATGCTATATACTATCTGGGTTTTACCAAAAGTGCTTTAAATGGAGTAGATGCCCAAAATGTGAAGCACAGCAAAAACCAGTTTATTGTAAAAGGTCAATTTGAACTTGGCACCCAAAGTGCAGAGGTAATTTGCTCATATGCTATTGGGTCTAAAAAGTTTATCCGGGAAGACGGAAATGATACAAAAAGACTCTCTGACCATATTGGTCGATATCCTATCGTCCTTGTAGCTCCTAATGACATTGAGTTGGTGTGGGGTGGTAGTGAGTTGAGGAGGAAATTTTTTGACAGCTTGATCGCTCAATTAGATAAAAGCTATCTAGAGCACCTTATTACTTACACCAATCAGCTCAAGCAACGGAATAGTCTGCTTAGACTCTTCTCGGCAGAACGAGGGCTTGATCAAGATCTGCTGGATACGTATGACCAAAGGCTTATCCTGTCTGGAAATTATATTCATCAGAAAAGAGCAGAATTCATAGATTCGTTTTTGCCACTTTTTAAAAGTCACTATGCCTTCCTTTCCGGGGATGCCGAGGAAGTTGTTGACATACAATACAAGTCAGATTGTACGGACCAGGATTTTGGTGGCATTTTAAAGAAATCATTAAGGAAAGATTTGATCATTCAGCGTACCAGCGTTGGAATTCATAGGGATGATTTCGTGTTTACTCTGGGTGGGTTTGAATTGAAACGAATTGGCTCGCAGGGCCAGCAAAAGTCATTCTTAATAGGCTTGAAATTGGCAGAATTTCAAAGTATTGAAAATGTTAAGAAAGTGAAGCCATTGCTGCTGCTGGATGATATCTTTGATAAGCTGGATGATGAACGCATCCATAAATTGGTGATGCTTGTGGTTGATGGTACTTTTGGGCAGTTATTTATTACAGATGCCCGGCCAGACCGAAGTAAGGCCTTATTGAAGGAGGCCAACGTGGAGGCAGAATTGTTCCACATTAATGGGGGTAAGTTAGTTGAGGTATAATGGCAAATAGATTCAATTCAGGTTCGGGAGACGCAGAACACATTGGCCAGGCTATAAACAAGCTGCTGAGCTCTTACCATATTAAGAGCAAATTCGATGCAGCCAACATTGTGGGCTCCTGGGAGCGCCTTGTGGGCAAACCCATTGCGAAACGCACAAAAAAGGTATTTATTAAAGACAGGGTGCTGTTTGTACAAATTGAGTCGGCAGCCATGAAACATGATATTAGCCTGCACAAAGGGCAAATTCTGGATATTTTTCAAAAGGAATTTGGAGCTGATGTGGTAAGAGAGATTGTCCTGATGTAACAAATAACCCCAGGCGATAGGAAGTCCGGTATTTTGGTCATTTGATTTGTTACAAATCTGAAGTCTTCGTTTGTCAAAACCGAAAAACCGTATAATTTTGCACTCCTATTTTTCGGGGAAGCCCTTGAGATAGGTATAAAGATTGTTCGACAAGTCTTTATATAACGTTCTTTATTAATGTGAGGAAAGAAGTAGGGGAGATACTCAAGCGGCCAACGAGGACAGACTGTAAATCTGTTGGTGTATTCCTTCGAAGGTTCGAATCCTTCTCTCCCCACTAAAAGTTAACAAGCGGGAGTAGCTCAGTTGGTAGAGCGACAGCCTTCCAAGCTGTAGGTCGCGGGTTCGAACCTCGTCTCCCGCTCTTTGTTCAAAGTTC
>JBATLM010000089.1:0-6514 GCA_049289315.1 Cyclobacteriaceae bacterium | reverse complement strand
CAACTAGATTTAATAGGATGAAGTCAAAAAAAGAAGAACCGCTTTTCTGAGGGAGGAACGACCGCCTGCCTGCCGCAGGCAGGAAGAATCTCTAATTAAACTTAATCTAAGTAGGAGACTCTTCGCTTACGCTCTGAGTGACGTGAGCTTCGAGCTGAGACCCTTGACCTGTTGAAGAATCAGCAATCAATACACAACGTCATTCAGAGGGAGGACGCAGGACGACCGTGGAATCTTGTTCCTGACTCTTCTACGAAGTCACACCCTCCATTGAGGAGATTGTCTCAAAAATCTGCTCGTCATTGCGAACAAAGTGAAGCAATCTCCCAAAATGAGTGCGAATCATTAAGGGATCGCCACGCTACGCTCGCGATGACGGTCTAATTAGATTTTTGAGACAATACTCCTGATAAAACCTATCCACTACTTTTCTTATATTTGTATGAATGAAATTCTTCTGCCTGCTCCTTTCATTGTCCGTCCTACTCTTGTCCACTGTGCCTTGCTGTGACGACAACTGTGAAGACGAACAGGTAACTACAGAACAAACAGACAGTCATGATGAAAGCACAGAGCCTTGTTCGCCCTTCCTCACTTGTGGCGTGTGCGCGGGCTTCGTCTCTTTATATAGTAAGCTCGACATTTCACCCGCTGCAGAAGAAAACACCGTTGAAGTAAATCCCCACAAGGTGCTTATTATTGACAACTGCTTTACCACCATCTGGCAGCCGCCCAAGATCGTGAATACCTGATCCCTTAACCGAACTATCGGTTACCCTAATTTTCTTATTTATTAACTGGTGTTATGTAAAACAATTTTTCGCCACTGATAATAAACAGTAGCATAGACACAGCGGTATTACTTTGAGTAGCGCTGTGTTTTACGGCTGTGATCTTTGTGGTTAAATTGTATTTGCTTTAACTCCAGGTATTAACCATCATCAAAATGAAAAAAGCAATTTTGTCATTACTTACAATTTTAATGATAAGCCCTGTATGGGCACAAAACAGTTTTAAAGCATTCATCAAAGACAGCGAAAGCAATGAACCGCTGGTAGGTGCCACCGCAGTACTGCAAGGTACCAGCATAGGTGCTACTGCTGATGTGAACGGCCTGGTAGAAATCAATGACATCCCCAACGGTCAGCAAACCATTGAGTTTCGTTTCATTGGATACGAACCGCAACGTCAGGCCTTTTCATTTCCATTGGCTTCAACCACTCCGATAGAAATCCTTTTGGAGCACGGTCATCATGAGATGGAAGAAGTAATCATTACCGCCACGCGTTCCAGCAGGCTGATCGATGACATCCCTACGCGAGTAGAAGCTATCTCGGGAGAAGAGCTGACAGAAAAAGGAAACATGAAGCCGGGTGATATCCGAATGCTGCTGAACGAAAGCACCGGTATTCAAACCCAACAAACTTCTGCTACGTCCTACAATTCCAGCATCCGTATTCAGGGACTGGATGGAAAGTACACGCAGATCCTGCGCGATGGTATGCCGCTGTACTCCGGATTTTCAGGCGGACTTAGTTTATTACAAATTGTACCGCTTGATTTACAGCAGGTGGAAGTCATCAAAGGAGCATCGTCTACATTGTATGGCGGTGGCGCGATTGCCGGTTTGGTCAACCTTGTTTCCAAAGCATCCACTGAAGACAGGGAACTTAACCTAATGTTCAACGGGACGTCTGCCTTAGGTTTGGATGCCAGTGCCTTCTATGCTGAAAAATTTAATAAAGTAGGTACCACCGTTTTTACATCCTACAACATCGGCACGCCTTACGATCCTGCGGACATTGGACTGACCGCCATCCCGGAATTTGAGCGCTTTACACTCAACCCGAAACTCTATGTTTACCTCGATGAAAACACTACGTTCAATGTGGGTTTAAATACCATGTTCGAAAAAAGGGTAGGAGGTGCTATGGATTACGTGGAAGGGAAAACCTCAACAGGCTTCTTTGAAGAAAACAACACCACACGCTTTAGTACGCAGGCAAGCTTGGAGCATCAGTTCGATGGCAATCGTAAGCTCACCTTCAAAAACAGCGTAAGCTATTATGACCGGGGCATCAAGATTCCTTCTTATGAATTTACTGGTGAGCAATTGTCTTCCTTCACGGAGATGGCCTACAACCAAAGAGGTGACCGATCAGAATGGGTGGCGGGATTGAATGTATGGACCGATCAGTTTACACAGGAAAATGTGCTTCCTGCTCAGGGTGTGGACTACATTTACAATACATTCGGTGCTTTTATTCAGAACACCTGGAATGCTTCTGAATTGCTGACCTTAGAAACTGGCCTGCGCGGGGACTACCATAATGAGTTTGGGTTCTTTGCCTTGCCCCGCATATCAGCTATGTTTAAACTGAACCCTAAACTCACTGCCAGAGTAGGAGGTGGATTGGGTTACAAAGCACCCACCGTTTTTACGGAAGATGCGGAGCGCTTACATTTCAGGAATGTGTTTCCACTGAGTACCAACACTACGGAAGCCGAAAAGTCAACAGGAGGGAACCTGGACTTTAATTATAAAACACCACTTTCTGATAACATGACGTTCAGCATCAATACGCTGTTCTTTTATACTCAGATCAATAACCCTGTAATACTGACGCAGATTGGGACTAGTTCATATTTATACCAACAACCTAAGGGCTTTATTGACACTAGAGGCATAGAAACCAATGTGAAGCTAACCTACAATGACTTTAAACTTTTTATTGGTTATACCCTCGCTGATGTAAACGAACACTACAACGGCACCACCACCACCTTTCCTTTGGTGGCCAAACACCGGCTCAACAATGTGCTGATGTATGAAGTAGAAGAAAAGCTGAAGATAGGATTGGAAGCCTATTACTTTAGCGAGCAGAAGCTCAACGATGGCGCCACAGGAAAGTCTTATTGGATATTTGGTTTGATGACGGAGAAACTATGGGAGAACTTTTCCCTGTTCCTCAACTTTGAGAATTTCGGAGATACCAGGCAAACCCGCTTCGATACGATCTTTACAGGCTCCGCTACCAATCCCACTTTTCGCGACATATATGCACCAGTGGACGGGTTTGTCATGAATGGAGGGATCAAGATTAAGTTGTAGTGTCAACTTATTTAATGTAGGGTTTAGGGTGCCCTTATTCCTAAGAAGGATGTTATGAGCCAATCAAAAAGCTAAGTAGGCCATAATTATCCATCAAAATTATATGTTTATAAATATAAAATGATGTTTAAGTATTGAATTATATCTAATTACATATAATATAGTATATTTACTCAATAGTATATCTAAATGCATATAATGAAGCAGTTGGCAGAGTTTGTAAAAGAACGGAGAAAAGAAGTTAATCTGACCCAGGAAGAGTTCGCTGAACGTGCAGGTGTCGCATTAACTGTTGTGCGTAAAATCGAACAGGGCAAAACCAATCTGAATATGGACAAGGTAAACTTAGTTCTTCAGATGTTTGGGCATGAACTAGCTCCTGTTAACAGTAAAGACCTGAATGAATGAGACAGGGTAAAGTGTTTTATAAAGATGATTTGGCCGGTATTATTACTGAAACGGATGAGGGTGAGTATGTATTTCAATATGATGACAAGTACGTAGAAAATCACCAAAATGACTTCATCACGTTTACAATGCCAGTTACAACTAAACCATTTACCGAAAAGCGACTTTTTCCATTTTTTGAAGGATTGATTCCAGAAGGATGGTTACTGGATATCGCTTCTGAAAGCTGGAGAATCAATAAAAATGATCGGATGGGATTATTGCTAGCATGTTGTCAAAATTGCATTGGTGCTGTGAGTGTGGAACCAATAGTGGAAGAAGATGGAAAATAGGTGTTTATATTGTTATGAACCACTTGAAGGCGAATCGGACTTTCATGAGAAATGTTCGATGGAATTCTTTGGAACACCTACACCTCCTAGAATAGAATATTCGCTTGATCAAATGGATGAGCTTGCAAAAAAGGTGGTAGAACGAAGTGTTGCTGTCCCCGGTGTTCAGCCAAAAATATCAATGTCCTTAGTCAAAGAGACCAAAGCCGATACAAGGCTGACCGTGGTTGTGGCATTAGGAGGGCACTATATTTTCAAACCACCTACTGACAAATTCCCGGAAATGCCAGAAAACGAACATGCAACAATGCGCATGGCAGCATCTTTTGGCATCCAGGTAGTACCATCATCATTGATTCGGTTATCATCAGGAGAACTATCCTATATAACGAAGCGAGTTGATCGGAAAGAAACTGGAGCAAAGATTCACATGATTGATATGTTTCAGATCACTGAAGCATTTGATAAGTACAAAAGCTCCATGGAAAAAATTGGAAAAGCATTAGGTGACTATTCCAGTAACACTTTACTTGACAAAACCTTTTACTTTGACTTAACTATCTTTTCCTTTCTAACTGGAAATAATGACATGCACCTGAAGAACTTCTCAATGATCGAAAACTCTTCCGGTTGGGTATTGTCTCCGGCTTATGATTTATTAAATGTTGCAATAGTACTCCCTGAAGATTCGGAAGAACTAGCATTAACATTGGGTGGAAAGAAAAAAAAGCTTAAGAGAGAACATTTTGAACAATTTGGTGAAGGACTAGGATTGACTGCAAAACAGATCAAAGGGAGCTTCAATAGAATGATAAAAAATAAATCAAGCGCATTCAATTGGATCGATCGATCCTTCTTATCAAAGGATATGAAAACAGCTTATAAAGAGTTACTTGACGAAAGATATAAACAATTAGAACTAAACGCATAATCATAGATGGATTTGTAATGAATGGAGGAATCAAGATTAAATTGTGATAGTATAATATTTGAATGGTTATAAACATCAAAATCAATAAATAATGAAGCACCCATTTTCTTTTCTCCTGATTTTACTAGTACTCATGAGCTGTGCAAACAGTAAAACCAACTCTCAAGAAACAGAAAAGACCCCAGGAGTAAGTGATTATAAAGGAACAGCAAGCATCACGCAGGGGATAGCCACTACAACAGTCGAAGATATTTATACTTGCGAACGCGGTAGAAAAACGGATGTAGGCGAAATCACATCCACAGATGGAAAAAAATGGATTGTTCCTGCTGAAACAAACTATACCAATAACGAATTCCCTTTTGCCACTGATTTATTCAATTCATGTGAGGGGAAAAATTATGCAACACCCCAGGAAGCCCTATCTAATTTTGATGATGCCAATATTGTTGAAGTGGATAAAGACGGTGAACTCTATACCACCTATATTTTTGCGGATAATTATTTTGAAATGTATGTCAACGGTGTAGCCATAGGAAAAGATAAAGTGCCGTTTACTCAATTCAATTCCAGTGTAGTAAAGTTTAAAGTCAAAAAACCATTTACCATTGCCATGAAGCTGGTGGATTGGGAAGAACACCTGGGCATTGGTGGCGAAGCCAACAGGGGCAATTCCTTTCACGCTGGTGATGGCGGATTGGTGGCTGTGGTTAAAGACGCACAAGACAATATCATTGCTATCACCAATGACAATTGGAAAGCACAGACTTATTACACAGCACCCATTACGGATTTAAATTGCGTCTCTGAAGACGGAGCTTACCGGTATTCTAAAAATTGCGATACAAAGGATAGCCAGGATGGAACACAGTTCTACGCTTTGCACTGGGAACTTCCTGATGCATGGATGGATGTCAATTTTGATGATACCAATTGGCCCAACGCAACTACTTATACCAACCAAACCATTGGGGTAGACAATAAACCCTCGTATACCAATTTCACCTCCATTTTTGATGATGCCAGCAACGATGCCCAATTCATTTGGTCGACCAATGTGGTACTGGACAACGAAGTTTTGGTGCGTTACACAATTAGTGAATAGCTAATACCAATTCATAGTAAACCCTGCTTCCTACTGGTGCATTGACCAATAAGTAGAAGAGTTTATAAACATGTTATCTTTGGGGTATACTGGAATTTGAATCTTACTTTACGCACATAGCGTTGTTGACTTGACTATAAATAATCATGATGAAGAATTACTTTAAATTTTTAGCACTCCTTCTTTTTATCGGTTGCGAAAGCGACAAAACAACCAGTTCAGTGGAAGTGGACCCAACCACCATTGCCAAACATATTGAGCGGTTGGCTTCAGATGAGTTTCTGGGAAGGAAACCATTCACGGAAGGGGAAGTAAAAACGGTGAACTATCTAAAAGAGGAGTTTGAAAAGCTAGGCCTGTTGCCGGGCAATGGCGATAGCTTCTTTCAGGATGTGCCCATGGTAGAAATTACAGGTATGCCTTCTGAAAAAATGGTCATTAGGGGAAAGAGCGGCAGTTTCGATTTATCCTACCTAAAAGATTTTGTAGCCACCACCAACAAAGTGGAAACAGAGGTGAGCCTGAACAACTCCGAACTGGTGTTTGCAGGATATGGCGTTGTGGCCCCGGAATATGGGTGGAATGATTATGAAGGCATGGACTGGACAGGAAAAACTGCCGTGGTG
>JBATLM010000088.1:0-15370 GCA_049289315.1 Cyclobacteriaceae bacterium | reverse complement strand
GCGAGGAGCATTTTTTTTAGGCCATCCTTTTTATTGATAATAACGTTACCTTTAAGTAGGTTGGTTGCCCCTAAATTCTTGTGCCTATGAAGCGTTCGCTGTTGATTTTTACCGTTATTATTTCTGCATTTATTGGAGCAGCTTTGGGTATTATTTTCACCATCCGATACATTGATGTAATCAACCCTACTTACACCTCTATTCAGGAAAAGCAAAAAACAACATTTGTAAACTACCCCGGAGATTCAGCAACAAGTACCCCAAAAGGTTTTCATTTTGGAGATGCGGCAGAAATGATAACCCCAGCAGTAGTTCATATTCGTACCGTTTATGGGTCAGGAGAATTTAGTCTTAACCCACTCAAACAATACTTAAATCCACCTGCCAGATCCTCCGGATCCGGAGTTATTCTTACCGATGATGGTTACATCGTTACCAACAATCATGTAATAGAGGAAGCCACTCAAATTGAGGTGGTAATGAATAACAACCAACGATTTTATGCCAAGCTCGTGGGTAAAGACCCCAGCACAGATTTAGCCCTTTTGAAGATCAAAGCGAGAAACCTTCCTTATGTAAAATATGGGGATTCAGATCTTATAACCCCAGGGGAATGGGTTTTGGCCATAGGTAATCCCTTTGATCTTAACTCTACCGTTACAGCAGGAATCATAAGTGCAAAAGCACGCAACATTGGAATTCTTCGCGACAGAAATAACCTTCAGGTTGAATCCTTTATCCAAACTGATGCGGCAGTTAACCCTGGAAACAGTGGTGGAGCGTTGGTCAATCTAAAGGGTGAGTTAATCGGTATTAATTCAGCAATTGCAACTTCAACAGGCAACTATGCAGGATACTCATTTGCCATCCCCGTGTCGCTTGTAAAAAAAATAGTAGATGATTTATTAGAGTTTGGAACCGTTCAACGTGGGTTGTTGGGTGTTCAAATTATAGACGTTTCTGCAGACCTGGCTGAGAACCGGGATCTGGACGTAGTCCAAGGCGTTTACATAACCCGTGTAAACCAAAATAGTGCAGCTGAAGAAGCAGGAATCGTTTCAGGTGATGTCATTATCGCTATTGATAATCATGCTGTAAACAGTGTTTCGGAACTACAGGAATGGGTGGCGCGCAATCGGCCAGGACAATCTATTACAGTCACATTTATGCGTGCTGGAGAAACTAAGTCAGTATTAACAACGCTTCGAAATTTCGAAGGATCTGATAAAGTGGAAGAAACCAAAATAGAATATGAGTTGGAGGGCGCCACTTTTGAAGATATTTCCTATCGCAATCTCACCCAACTCAACATTGATGGAGGAATTATGATCAAAGAGTTGAGTGATGGGAAGTGGAAAAAAGCAGGAATTAAAGAGGGTTTTATTATTACCCACATTGACAAAGTGCCTGTTGATGATGTAGAGGACCTCAATCGCACATTAAGTTTCAAAAATGGTGGAATTCTGGTGGAAGGCATTTATCAGAAAAACGATAAAGAAGTCTACGGACTGGATTGGTAAGCCCTATCCTTGAATAATCGATCCATCACTTATAATTTCTAGAAATCCTGACTAGCTTTGTGTCCTCTAAAAATCGGATATGAAGAATTTCGGAATTAAAGAAGCCCTAAAGACATTAGGAATTAAAGCGTCCAACCAAGGTGTTTCCACTGGACAAAAGTGGATAAACACACAAGGCCCTACTCTTGAGTCGTATTCGCCCGCAGATGGCAAGCTCATCGGCAAGGTGAAATCGTGTGACTCAAAGACTTTCGAAAAAGTAGTATTACAAGCGCAGTCCGCATTTGAAGAATGGCGTTTGGTTCCTGCTCCGCGAAGAGGAGAAATTGTACGCCAAATTGGTGTTGCACTTAGAAAATACAAGGAGCCTTTGGGGAAATTAGTTTCCTATGAAATGGGAAAATCATATCAAGAAGGATTAGGCGAAGTGCAGGAGATGATTGATATCTGTGATTTTGCAGTTGGATTATCTCGCCAACTCAACGGCTTAACCATGCATTCTGAAAGGCCTAGCCACAGAATGTATGAACAATATCACCCCCTTGGTGTTGTAGGGATTATTTCGGCTTTTAATTTTCCGGTAGCCGTATGGTCGTGGAATACTATGATTGCCTGGGTATGTGGAGACACCTGTATCTGGAAGCCAAGTGAAAAAGCACCATTGTGCGGTATCGCATGTCAGAATATCGCTGCCGAAGTTTTCAGAAAGAACAAAGTGCCTGAAGGAGTTTCTTGCCTTGTTAACGGTGATTATAAAATCGGACAATTGATGGCATCTTCGGATAAAATTCCATTGGTATCTGCAACCGGTTCTATCAGAATGGGAAAAGCAGTAGCGAAATCTGTTGCTGAGCGCCTTGGAAGATCATTATTAGAGCTTGGAGGAAACAATGCGATCATCATCTCAGAAAATGCGAATTTGGATATAGCCATTCGAGGTGCATTGTTTGGTGCAGTAGGAACTGCAGGACAGCGCTGCACCTCCACGAGGAGACTTATTATTCACGATAAAATTTATGACGAAGTCGCTCAACGATTAAAAAATGCTTACGGGAATTTAAAAATTGGCAATCCTCTGAATCAAGAGAATCACGTTGGACCATTAATTGACAAACAAGCTGTGAAGCTTTATCAGGCAGCACTTAGAAAAGTAAAAAGTGAGGGAGGTAAGTTTATTGTCAATGGTGGCGTTCTTAAAGGCAAAGGATATGAATCAGGATGTTATGTAAAACCAGCAATTGCCGAGGTGGAAAACAGTTATCAGATCGTGCAGGAGGAAACTTTTGCACCTATTCTTTACCTCATCAGATACCAAAGCATTGATGAGGCAATTGGCTATCAAAATGGAGTAAAACAAGGTTTATCATCTGCTATCATGACCAACAGCCTGCAAGAAATGGAACAGTTTCTTGCCCACTCCGGATCTGATTGTGGAATTGCGAATGTTAATATTGGAACATCTGGTGCAGAAATTGGAGGTGCATTTGGAGGTGAAAAAGAAACAGGAGGTGGCCGTGAGTCCGGATCTGATGCATGGAAGGTGTATATGAGAAGGCAAACCAACACGATAAATTTCGGGAATGACCTTCCGCTTGCTCAAGGAATCAAATTCGATATTTAACTCACTTGGAAATCAAAGCCTTAAAAGCTACTTTAGACGCTTAAATTTTCCGTCATGGCTTCAAAAAAGTACCGCACTGTTATGCTTATTGATGATAATGAGATTGATAATCTTATTAATCAAAAGATGATTGAGGCAGCTGCCATTGCTGAAAATATTTATACGCATACTGGCGCCAAAAGCGCAATCGAGTTTTTACGTAATATGGAAAAACTGGAAGTGGCCAGTGAAGTGCTTCCTGATGTTATTTTTCTTGACATTGACATGCCGCTAATGGATGGGTTTCAGTTTTTGGATGAATTTGAGAAACTAACCAGCAACACAAAGAAATCCTGTAAGATAGTGATGCTTACTTCTTCAATTAATCCACAGGATTTTGATCGTTCTAAGAAATATAGCAACGTAAAACTTTACCTCAATAAGCCGCTATCCCACGATAGCATCCAGAAAATCAACGTATAGCTTTAGAGCGAAACTAGGTCTTCGATAAACTTTTCATCCATCTTGATCATCATAGTAGGCGCATAATAAGCAACCTTGGTAGCTTGTAGTTTGGGAACCAATGAAGCAATTTTCTTTTGCTTATCTTTTTTTGACTCGCTCACAGCAATTTTCAAAATCTTAATAAACAGGAGAATGTTTTCACAAGCATGTTTTCCAAATAGCCTGATCTGGCGCTGTATACTATTGGCCAACTGATTGAACAACTCAAAATCATTAAGCATACAATATTGTAATGCCAACAAAGTCTTTACTTCCATTTGGGCAAACGGATACTTCTTCAAACTTACTTCATTGAGTAAACTGTTAATAATTTTCGCTGCCTCCTCATACTTACCTACATAATAGCTGGATAACGCTCTGTACATTATGTACACTGTATGTCTCGGAATATCAAGAGGATCTGCTTCAAAATCAATAAACAAGCTTTCGTTTTCCTCATACAATTCTTTCTCTGTTCCAAGCCTTATGCTTCTATCCATTTTGGAAATAAGCACCTGAGCCGAGAAAGTGTAATGAGGGTAGTTTACCAACAAGTTAGCAATGGCGTCATTTACCTCTTCAAAATACTTCTCTGCCTGCCTGTATACTTTGTAATGATTGTAGTACTCCAATTTCAAAAACTCAAACACTAAGTTGAGGTGAAAGTAAAGGGGATCAAGATTATAATTATCAAAAATTTTCTGAACGTGATCAAAGATATCTTCAATGGACTCCCCTTCCATTGTGTCGTCAGGCTCCACAAACAACCTATGATGAATGAGCATACAGCTCTGATATACGTAGAGACGATGAGATTCATACAAATGCGCAACATTCTGCATCTCCTTCATCAGAAGAATGAGTCCCATTTTTTCGTTTTCATCTGCAGATAAGATATAGCTACCATACTTCTTGAAGTATTCAGCTAGCAAATCCTCTGCCTTATCCACCGCAAGCATATACGCTACATGACGATTGTATAGCTGAGAATATGTAAAATGATCGGGGCTATTAATATGAATCTTCTTTAACGATTTATAAACGATGGTCAGTTCATTGGCCAGGTCATAATCGATAAGTTCTTTTTCCAGTTTCTTAAGCGTAGCAATGGAAATGGTCCTTTTTTTGGTAAACAGCACCTCATTGAGGTTAGCCACCTTACGCAAAATATCAGTTCGGGGGCTTTCCATTTGCTCCAACAGATGCTCTTCAATCTTCTGATTAAGCCTTGAGCGCAAGGTGTAATAAGCGTTTGCATTTACCTCCAGCTCCACCATTATCTTACTATCCGACAATTGCCTTTCTCTAAGGGCTTTTAGCAAATAAGCTGACTTCTCCGCATTACTCTCTATCAGAGAATCATGAATGGCCTTAAAGTCCTTCTCTGAAAGTTGCTTAACAATATTCTTAAGTTTTGCCATTTTGGATAGGTATCTAAACCGAAAAGTTACAAAAATTATAAAAGAGTACAAGGAAGTAAACTCCTCTGGCTTCCGTAAGAAAGCGCAAATGGGAGCCAAAAAGCTAACTTTGACTAAAGTCGGAAAGATTTACTGCGTATTTACAGCTTAGAAGATAAACTGAAGGGTAAAAAGGCACATTTACTGCGTATCAACCAAAGTTGAAGACCGCCAACGGCAGGTGACCTCATCATCAAGAAAAATAGTGGAGAATATCGAAGTCCGCCAGCTGGCGGATGACCTCCTTATTCATCGCTTTAACTCATTTCGTTTACAAATAAAACAAACTCGTTCGTCTGTTCCTCGGTGGAGAATATCGGAGTCGAACCGATGACCTCTTCCATGCCATGGAAGCGCTCTAGCCAGCTGAGCTAATCCCCCGGGAATTGACTGCAAATATATTTCAATTTGCTCACCTAGCAAATGCAATACAGCATCTCAGCTTCCGCCAAGCAGATGATTTTTATCTACCCATTCCTTAAAAGTTTTTTTGTAAGACTCACTTACTGGTAGGCGCATTGTTCCAATTTGAACCTCCCCCTTATGTATAGCACCAATTGCGTTGAGTGCCACAATGAAAGAGTTGTGAATTCGTATAAATTGTTCCGGTGGCAGCTGCTCTTCTAGTGTTTTCAGCCGTTGCAAACTCACAATTTTTTGCTGTTTGGTATGAATGGTCACATAATCCTTTAACCCCTCTACATAGAGAATGTCATTCAAAATCACCTTTACCAATTTCGTTCCATCCTTTACAAAAACAAAAGAGGGTAATTTCTCTATTGCAGAAGCTTGTGCGGGTGCCTCCTTCTGAGGTAATCGTTGATTAACTTTTTCTAGTGCTTTTAAAAAGCGTTCAAAAGTGACGGGCTTGAGAAGATAATCCACTACATCGAGGTCATAACTCTCCAATGCATATTCTGAATAAGCTGTGGTAAGAATAACCATTGGTTTTTTTTGAAGCGCCTTAAGCATATTTATTCCTGTCAGCTCCGGCATTTGAATATCCAGCAAAAGCAAATCGACATCGTTTTCTCTAAGCATGCTCATCGCAGTAACTGCATTCTCTGCAGTACCCACCAAATTGAGCTGAGGAACTTTTCTTACGTAATCACTTAACAGATTCCGAGCGAGAGGCTCATCATCCACAACCAAACAATTAATCATCAAATTAAATTGAGTTTTAATTGAACCAAATAGCTATCATCCAAATCTTTCACCTGAAGTTCATGATCGCCAGGGTAACTTAATTCAAGTCTCCTTTTAATATTGGCTAAACCAATTCCAGACTTGCCCTCCAAATTTTGTTGGTGTACCTTACTGTTCTCTACAGTGTAGATGCATTCATTACCATTCACCTCTATAACTACCTTCACCCAGCAATCATCCTTTGCATTACTTACTCCGTGCTTGAAAGCGTTCTCAAGAAAGGCAATAAAGATCAATGGAGCAATTTGTCGATCATCAAGGTTTCCCTTTACCTCAAAGTCTATTGGAATTTCATTGTTTAATCTCAATCGCTCCAAACTCACATAGTTTTTCATGTATTCAATCTCCTTGCTTAACAATACTTTAGAATGATTGGAATCATAAATCATGTACCTCATCATTTTAGAAAGCTTGTCGATTACCTCCGTGGTGTTGTCGGATTTAGAATAAGCGAGATAGTATAGGTTATTAAGCGTATTGAAAAGAAAGTGAGGGTTGATTTGTGCTTTCAAAAAATTAAGTTCTGCAATCAATTTTTCGCGCTCAATTTCTTTCCGTTTCGCATCAAGCTCAAACCAATCCTGAGCGAAACGAAGCATCCCTACGAAAATTACAATAAACAGATTACTAGTAATGGTCTGCACTACAAACCGAGTTCTATAAAGATATTTATCCTGATGAGTAAATCCGTCCAGGATATATCTCTCCAAGCCAATTCGAAAAGAGATAATAGCAAAAAACAATACGACAAAACCTAAAAGATATTTTGCCGCTTTCTTCCTTTCAAGAAAGTTAGGAAGTAAATAGAAGTAATTCAGGTATGAGATAATTGCAGCAAAACCAACCTGAACAGACACAATTGTAATTACCCTATTCCAATCCAATTCATCACCACGCTGGTAGGAGCTTACCTGATATAAAAAGAAAGAAAGGTAAACGCTCCAAAAGGATAGATGCAAAAGCAGCACCCTATTACGGCTGGCATTTAATGTCATTTGATCTGGGTTTTAGCTACCAAAGGTAATTCATCTTATAAAAAGCAAATACCACTCTAACTTCTTTTCTACCATTGAACACTCACCTTCGACAACTGCCTGTTTTTGGGAGATAATAGCTTTGTTGAAGGAATCGCACCGATAGTCTAAGAAAATAGGGTAATCATCTAATAGTCGCTTGAAGGGCAGAACTTTTATCCACATTTGCAGTTAAAAGCTGCATATCATCTTTAAAGTAATGAAACGAATACTCTTAATTGGATTGGGCCTAACAATGTTTAATCTGGCCATAGGCCAGGCAACTATCGGAAATGGAAGACTCTCAGGAACCATTACGGATCCCACAACTGATCAACCGGTGGAATATGCTACCATCGCCATAATTGATCCCATTACAAACAAACCCATCAATGGCACTGTAGCCGATGGTAAAGGGAAATTTTTAGTGAAAGGCATTCCAAACGGAAAGTTCAATGTAGCCATCTCATTTATTGGCTTTGAAACCATCAATCGCAGCATAGAGGTGAGCGATAGAAACGATGATATTGATTTAGGAAACGTCTCTTTAAGTCCTTCTGTAGAAATTCTAAACGAGATTACTGTTGAAGGTGAAAAATCTTTGATCGAAGAGCGAGTTGATCGCATGATCTACAACGCGGAAAACGACATTACCACTAAAGGAGGTGATGCATCTGACGTTTTAAGGCGCGTTCCTAATCTTTCAGTTGATTTGGATGGTAATATATCCATTCGAGGAAGTGAAAATATAAGAGTGTTAATTAATAACAGACCTTCTACAATCACTGCAGGAAGCATCGCTGATGCATTGAAGCAAATTCCGGCAGACGAAATTAAATCTGTGGAGGTAATCACTTCTCCATCCGCAAAATATGATGCTGAAGGCACCTCAGGCATTATCAACATCATCACAAAGAAAACGGTACTCGAGGGCGCAACGATGAACGTGAACAGTAGCTTTGGAAACCGAGGGTCTAATCTAGGTTTACGAGGCGGTTACAAAAAAGGGAAACTTGGCCTTTCCCTTGGAGGCTGGGGCAGATATGGATACAACACTCTGGGAAGTTTTGAAAATACCCAAATCACAAACCCAGGTTCATTAAATGAAATCACTACCCTTCAAAGTGCCGATACAAGAAGTAACCACCTAAGGGCCAGGTACACGCTGGGCTTAGATTATGATTTAAATAAAAACAATTACTTCACTTCTTCTATTCAATTTGGAGGCCGTGGATCAAAAGACTATCAAGATCTATTACTTACAGAAAGATTTGAAAATGGTGTTCAAGATCAGACCAATCTTAGGGATGTTTTTTCAGACAACAACTCCAAATCACTGGATGTAAACTTTAACTACACTCATCTTTACCCTCAAAAGGATAAAGAGTTAAGCATACTAGGATTGTATAGTAATGACGATGGTACAAACGATTTTGAAAACACTTTGTTAAATGAAAATGATTTCTCAATAGCTAGTCGAATCAAAAATATTAATGGTAGTACCAATGAAGAATATGCCGTTCAAACAGATTTTCAAACACCAATTGGTGAAAACCAATTAGTTGAGGTTGGCGGAAAGCAAACCATAAGAAAGGCATTGAGCGATTATCAATATTTTTCTTCAACAGGTACTGACTCATACGTGATCAACACTGACAAAAACCTTTCAAATGCTTTCAATTACCGGCAGGATGTAAGTGCAGGGTATCTTTCTTATACTCTTAACTTAAAAAAATATTCGTTCAAAGCAGGGGGTCGCTACGAGTACACTACCATTAACGCCTTCTTTCAAGATGAAGCAGATATCTTAATTCCTTCATACGGAGTATTTGTCCCTAGTGTTAACATTGGTAAAAAATTTAAAAATAATAACATGCTAAAAGCTGCCTTCAATAGAAGGATACAGCGACCTTCCATTCGTTTTCTCAATCCAAACATCCAGGCATCCAACCCACTCAATATATCAATCGGCAATCCAACCCTTGATCCTGAGTACACAGATAATTATGAATTGAGTTACAGTACGCTCTACAAAGGAGCTAATCTTAATTTCACAGGATTTATGCGCAATACCAATAATTCCATACAAAGAGTAAGTGACATTATTGGTGACACCATAAGAACCACTTATTTAAACATTGGTGATGAAAAAGCATATGGGATGAGCTTAAACATCAACCTCATATTAAATGACAAAATCTCCGTCAATACTGGAAGTGAATTATATTATCTCACATTAAGTAACAATGTGGCAGATCCAATTTATAGTGCAAATAATGAGGGATGGGTATTTAGCGGAAGAATATTCGGAAGTTATAAACTAACAGATACATGGAGTTTACAAACATTTGCTTTCATCCATGGTAACCGCGTTCAGTTACAGGGCACACGTGGAGGTTACAGAATGTACTCATTAGGTATCAACAAAGACCTTCCTAACAAAAGAGGAAGTATCGGTTTTGGTGCTGAAAACTTTTTAGGCAACAGCATAACAATCAAGAGTGAAACTATCTCTCCAATAATCAATCAGCAAAGTACCACGGTCAGACAAAATCTAAACTTTAAAGTTAACGTGAATTTAAGGTTTGGAAAGATTGAAGGGAACACGCGCTCGTCCTCACCTCGCAGAAGCAGAAGAACCATTACCAACGATGATGTAAAAGATGGAGATGGTGGAGGTGGTCAAGATAGTGGCGGAGAACAACCTTCCTTTTCGCCTACACAAAGTAGAGCCGCTACCAAAGCTGCTGCTAAAAAAGTAAAGTCTGATCCAAAGGCAGAAGCCAATCCTGTAGGAGTTTGGACTTATAACATCGAATCCCCTCAAGGTGGAGGCGGAACACTCACTTTGACTAATGAAGGTGGAGTTTATTCCGGAACTGTTGTGAACAGCAGAAACAACACAGAAACACCTTTGAAAAATATAAAGCTTGAAGGAAATGGCTTGTCTTTCGACTACGAAGCCACGTTTGGTCCCAACACGAATAGCGTCAGCGTTCAGTTAGTGATCATAGACAACTCTTTTGAAGGTACAATGAGCGTTGGACAATTTGGAACCTTCCCAGTGAAAGGAACTCGGGATTCAAAGTAGTAACTCACAACAAAAACAAAAAGTCTGGCCTCAGGGTGACCAGTTTCACACCTGAGGCTGACTCTTCTCATGTTTAATTCAGCAGGCAATTGCTATTTTTGATTAATCTCAAACGTCAAACAGTCCTGTTATGAAATCAATCCTCGTCCCAACCGATTTTTCTAATAATGCAAATACAGCCATAGAATATGCCTGCGAACTGGCAAACTTGTTGGGAGCTGAGGTCTTAGTTGTTAATGCATATACACCTGCTGTAACGCAATACAACATTGTAAGCCCTCTTATTGAGGAGGAGACTGGAAGAGCGCGCAGGCTAGCAATGGAGAAATTGTCCTCCATCAGTGAGGTCGCGGAAAAAAAATACGATTCACTGACATTTAAAACTGAATTCGTTGTTGGAGGTATAATTGAAGTTATCGAAGAATTGATCGACCAAAACAAAACAGACCTTGTCGTAATGGGCACTAAGGGAGCAAGTGGATTAGATAAAATTCTCTTTGGTAGCAACGCAACGAGAGTGATCGAAAAAGTAAAATGTCCTGTACTCGCTATCCCTTCTAATTGTTCATTTCAAGCACCAAAAAGAATAGTTTATGCCACAGACTTCCACGACAAAGAATTAAATCATGTTGACGATTTAGTTTCTGTTGCGGGTGCTTTCAAGGCCGAGTTGATGATGGCACATATTACTACCGATAAGGAAGCTTTGCAATCCGAAGAAATGTTAAAAAGAAACTTTGCCAAGCGGGTAAGTAGTCTTACCAATTATGAAGCGATCACCTATTTTGCCAAATATGAAGAGGATGTAACCAGAGCCCTCGATTCATTCACTACACAAGTAAGTGCAGATTGGATTGCCATGCTTACCCATAAGAGGTCTGTGTTAGAAAAGTTTTACAACCCAAGTCTGACAAAGGCAATGGCCTACCAAACTAAAATTCCATTGCTTGCTCTTAAAGCATAGTACTTTCTGCAAGAGACCGAATGCTCTTCACCCTTTCAGGGTCAACAGTCCTATATTTAAACTCCGACCCTGCATCATCACCCATTGCAGCAATGTGTGGGTTCCTAAATTGCATTTTGCTATCACTAAATGCAGTAGCTGAAAAGTGAACATCTTTCACTCCGGTAGTTTTTACGATTTCCTTTACGGTGTCCTCATTCACGCCCGAGCCCGCCATGATGGCTATTCTGCCATTTGCTTTTTTCACTAGCTCCGCAATAAGGTCAACACCATCAATCGCTTTGAGACGATGCCCTGAGGTAAGAATTCTATCAAAACCTATTTCTATACAATCCTCCAGTGCTTCAAATGGATCACGGGTCATATCAAAAGCACGATGACAGGTAACTTTTAAAGGACGGGCTTTAGCAATCAACTCCTTGCATCTTTTTTTATCTAACGTACCATCCTCATTGAGAATTCCAAAAACCAATCCGTCCACACTTAAACGCTGACATTGCGAGAGATCACGTTTCATTATATGAAACTCGTAATTATTATAACAAAAATCCCCTCCACGAGGTCGCAGCATTACGAACAAGTCCATGCTGATGTTTTGTCTTACTTGTTCAATCATTCCAAAAGAAGGAGTTGTTCCTCCCTCTGAAGGATTGTCGCAAAGCTCAATTCTATCCGCTCCACCCTCTTGGGCACGAAGAGCAGATTCCATATTATAAACTACTACTTCACAAGTCATTTAATAGTAACTCTTAGCTTCAAACAATTTATTAGGAATGTCTGGAGAATAAACGGCATAAGTAAATCCTTTTTGCAAAGCATATGCACCATACTCTCCTCTCTTATTGATGGCCAGAAACCCAACCTGAATTTGTTTCGAGTTCTCCGGCTGATTCTTCACTATCCTTTTTACAGCCGCCTCACATGCTTCCTGAGGAGAATTCCCCTGCCTCATTAGCTCTACAACGAGATGTGAACCAACTATTCGAATCACTTCCTCTCCTACTCCGGTAGAAGTAGCGGCACCGATTTCATTGTCAACGAATAAACCCGCACCGATAATAGGTGAATCACCCACTCGACCTCTCATTTTATAAGCCATGCCACTGGTCGTGCAGCCGCCAGAAATATTATCATTGGTATCCATCGCCACCATACCAATGGTATCATGATTTTCTATGTTCGCAATGGGTTTGTATTGTGAAGTCTTCAGCCATTCCTTCCAAGCAGCTTCTGATTCTTTTGTCAATAAATTTTCCTTTTGAAAACCTTTCTCCAAAGCAAATTGTAAGGCACCATCTCCCACCAACATTACGTGTGGTGTGTCCTCCATTACTTTTCTTGCCACTGAGATGGGATGAACGATGTGTTCAAGGCAAACCACTGCACCACAATTGGCATTCTCATCCATGATGCATGCATCCAATGTTACTTTCCCCTCTCGGTCGGGAAGTCCGCCCAACCCAACGCTGCTTTCTGTGGGGTCACCCTCGGGTACCTGCACTCCTTTTTCAATGGCATCCAAAGAGCGGCCATTGGCTGACAATATTTTCCAGGCTTCCTTATTGGCCTCCAACCCAAAATTCCAAGTGGA
The DNA here is from genome assembly GCA_049289315.1 of Cyclobacteriaceae bacterium. Taxonomy (GTDB): domain Bacteria; phylum Bacteroidota; class Bacteroidia; order Cytophagales; family Cyclobacteriaceae; genus ELB16-189. The sequence continues at coordinate 2,421 of JBATLM010000088.1, read as the reverse complement.
TACTACAATGGGCTTAGCAACGCTCCCCTCCTCTTCCTTTGCACAAGATTTAATAAAAGGCAATGCCGTCAATGCAGCTGTACCCAAGCCGATAAACTTTCTTCTGGAGGTCTTCATATAAACAGAGTTAGTCGATTATTCTTCTACCGAAACGGAAACGCTTCAGATAGTATTTCGTATGCAGGTTGGTTTCGATTACACCCAAAGAAGAGGAAGCGTGGATAAATTTCACATCCTCTTTTCCTTTCACATCCGTAACCATCCCCACGTGGGTAACTACTCGTCTTTTTTTGCCTGTAGCAAAGAAAACTAGATCACCTTCCTTTAACTTTTTCATTTTCACCTTCTCTCCCATTAGCGCCTGATCTGCTGATTGACGAGGTAAAGAAATATTAACGGCACGAAACGAATTAATTAACAATCCCGAGCAATCCATACCAGATCGTGTGGTGCCTCCCCATTTATAGGGTGTACCTGTAAAGGTTCTGGCTGTCTGTATCACCTGATCAATTTGTTGGGCTTTTAATTTAGCTCTGCGCGATGCCGCACAACCCGAAATCAGAATGAAAAGGAGAATAAAAACCCCGAGTCTTTGAAAATAGAATTGCGTAATTTTGGGGGTTCCAGATGAATACACAATTCAAAGATACATAATTTGATGGCTTACGGGAAGGAAACTGCGGTGTTAGATTCAGCAGTGCTGAATGAGGAAATTATTAAGAAGTTGACCTCGATTGTAGGCGAGGAAAATCTTTTCATGGATGAAGATCGTCTGGCCGAATATGGTCACGATAAAACGGAGGATCTGGTATTTCTTCCTGATTTGGTGCTTAGACCAGCGACAACCAAGGAGGTTAGTGAAATATTAAAGGTTTGCAACGCCCATAAAATTCCCGCTACTCCCCGAGGAGCGGGAACTGGGTTGGCCGGTGGTGCACTTCCGGTCCAAAAAGGCGTGATCATCTCCATGGAACGGTTCAACAAGATTCTAAATATTGATGAGTTGAACTTACAAGCCACAGTGGAACCTGGTGTGATCACAGAAGTATTTCAAAATGCTGTAAAAGAAAAGGGACTGTTCTATCCCCCCGATCCTTCCAGTAAAGGTTCTTGTTTTTTGGGTGGCAACCTGGCCAATAATTCTGGTGGGCCTAAAGCAGTGAAATACGGAGTTACCCGCGACTATGTGCTCAATATGGAAGTAGTGCTCCCCACTGGCGAAATAATTTGGACAGGTGCGAATGTGATGAAGAATTCCACCGGATATAACCTCACCCAACTGATGTGTGGTAGCGAAGGTACACTTGGCGTAATTACCAAAATCGTATTTAAGCTTCGCGGATACCCACAAAAAAATGTATTGTTACTCATTCCTTTCACCACCAATGAAGAAGCTTGCAAAGCCATTTCTGCCATTTTTATAGAAGGCATTACTCCCTCAGGTGTAGAGTTTTTTGAAAGGGAGGCTGGCGCAAAAACAATCGAGTATTGTGATAAAGTGTTGGGCAGTCCAGTCACTACTCAATTGCCAGAAAATATGGGTGCCTATCTCCTCTGTGAATTGGATGGCAATGATGAAGATGTGCTCATGAAAGATGCAGAACGCGTAATGGCTGTCGTTGAAAGATTTGAAATAGGAGAAGTTTTGTTTGCAGACAGCACTTTACAAAAGGAAGAGCTCTGGAAAGTAAGGAAGAATATTTCTCCAGCCGTCAATTGGAAAACCGTAACCAAATCTGATGATGTGGTGGTGCCTAGATCACAATTACCTAAACTCATTGTTGGTATTAAGGAAATTGGCAAACAGTATGATTTTAATACGGTTTGTTTTGGGCACCTCGGTGATGGCAATCTTCATATCAATTTTCTAAGAGACGATATGAGCGATCACGATTGGGAAACCAAAGTGCCTGAAGGGATTGGTGAAGTTTTTAAATTGGTGGTAAGCCTTGGAGGTACATTATCCGGAGAACATGGAGTGGGGATTACAAAGCGACCTTATATGTCAATAGCGATGGATGAGGTGAATCTCAATTTGATGAGGGGAATAAAGAAGGTATTCGACCCCAATGGCATATTGAATCCTGGTAAAATATTTTGAGTGGTCTTCCTCCTTCCCCAACTTCACTAACCTGCCTTTAATGTGTGCGGTATAACTGGAGTATTTGCGTTTAACCTGGTTGGCAAGTTCAACATGATCAACGTTACTGCTGCCACTCAGGCACTGGTAAAGCGCGGTCCGGATTTCCAAGATATCTACACTGATGGTTTTGTTGGACTAGGTCATCGCAGACTATCCATCATTGATACGAGTGATGCCGGGAATCAACCGATGTGGGATGAAAGCAAAAGGTATTGCATCATTTTCAATGGTGAAATTTTTAATTTCAGAGAATTAAAAACTGAGCTACAGTCCAAAGG
>JBATLM010000087.1:0-19733 GCA_049289315.1 Cyclobacteriaceae bacterium | reverse complement strand
GGTGGGCACGGTGCCTTACAAGGGCTACTTCGATAAAGATAGGGCCATATCAGAAATGAAACAGTTGCAAGAAGAAGGCTGGGATGTGGGAGTTAGAAACCCTGGAGGTTGGTCCACACTCGGTTGGTTTACCGATCCCATTCTTAGCGGCATGCTTGAGCGCAATGAAGGAGATTTAGCCAGCCTTATTATTCACGAGATGGTGCACGCTACTCTTTTTGTGAAGGACAGTGTGGAGTTCAATGAGAACCTTGCTTCATTTATCGGTGACTCGGCAGCTTATTCATTTATAGCATCAAAGTATGGGAAACAATCTCAGGAGTATTTAACCTATGTATACGAAGCAGTAGATCATCAACGATACAGCAACCATGTGATGAGAGGAGGTGGTGTGTTAGATAGTCTTTACAATACCTTTAGTGAGAGCGATCCTGATGACTTTAAAAAATCCAAAAAGGAAGAAATGATTCAACGGATTGTGAGCAGTATGGATACACTTACTCTCTATAAGTATAAAATTCCAACCCAACGATTTAAAGAACGACCACCCAATAATGATTACTTTCTAGCGTACCGCAGGTACCAATCCAAGCAGACCAACTTCAAAACTGAGTTGGTAGGAAAATACAACGGAAATTTGCGCGAAATGATCAAGGCCTATACGATCCGCTTTCCATTCCTTTAGTTACAACGGTGAGATTAAGGAATTGTTAAGAACGTAATCTCCACTTTTAATTAGGTTAACTTCTGGGTACTTTTGTACTCGTAAAAACAAACAAATTCTTATGGCTAATAAGCCATTGCACAAGGTACTTGTCGTAGATGACGAGGAACCTATTTTAGAACTGCTAAAATATAATCTCGAAAAAGGGGGTTATGATGTGCGTACCGCAAGAGATGGAGTGGAAGCAGTGGAAGTTGCTAAGAAGTTTATACCTGATTTGGTCTTGTTGGACATCATGATGCCGAAAATGGATGGGGTAGAAGCTTGCCGCATTCTTAGAAGCACACCGGAATTACAAAATACTTTTATCGTATTTCTCACGGCACGCTCAGAAGAGTACTCCGAAGTGGCGGGTTTTGATGTAGGTGCAGATGATTATATATCCAAGCCCATAAAGCCGCGTGCGCTGATGAGCAGAATTGCTGCCTTATTCAGAAGAGAATCAAAGAAGAAAGGTTCTTCCTCTCAGATTAAAATGGGAGATCTGGTGATCGACCGCACCAGCTACACCATAAAGGTAAAAGATAAGGAAATCAGCTTACCTAAAAAGGAATTTGAACTGCTCTTCTTCTTGGCGCAAAACCCCAACAAGGTCTTTAGCCGCGATGATCTGTTGCAAAATATCTGGGGCACCGATGTGTATGTGTTGGCCAGAACGGTGGATGTGCATATCAGGAAAGTGCGCGAAAAGATCGGAGATGACTATATTACCACTGTAAAAGGAGTGGGCTACAAGTTTCATCTAAATTAATCTAAAGTGTATAGCGCCAGAGTTTTGGCATTGCTGTTGGCAGGCTCCATTAGTTTGGTCACAGCACTTTTTCTCTCTTTGGTCAACGAAGTAGAGACCCAAGCGGTGGTGGTTGCTGCCATCATTAGTTTTTCTGTTTCCTATATTTTAATTTTTATCGTGCTGGAGTTCCTCATTTTTGGTGAGATCAACAAGATATACAGCATGATGGAGAAGCTCCAAAAGTTTGACCTTCGGGGTTTTACTAAAGACAAGTCGAGCAATAAACTCAATCCGTTACGAAAGATCAACGAGGAGATCCACACCTTTGCTGCTTTGAAGCAAAACGAAATTGATGAGTTGAAAAAACTGGAGACCTTTAGAAAGGAATTTGTGGCGGATGTTTCACACGAATTGAAAACTCCCATTTTTGCCGCTCAGGGGTTTGTGCACACGCTGCTCGATGGGGCCGTCAATGACAAAAATGTTCGTATCAAATTTTTGAAAAAGGCTGCCAAAAGCCTTGACGGGTTGGATGCGCTCGTTCAAGATCTGCTCACCTTATCTCAGATCGAAACCGGTGACATCAAAATGAAGTTCGAAAACATCGACCTTTATACTTTGTGTGTGGAGGTGGTGGATCAATTTGAGCAACGGGCTAAAGGAAAAGGAATCGAAATAACTATTAAGAAGCCTGCAAAGCTTACCATCGTGCGGGCCGACTGGTTGCGGATATCGCAGGTGATGACGAACCTTGTTTCCAATGCTATAAAGTACAGCAATGAAGATGGGGAGGTTACCATACGTTTTGAAACGGACAAGAAGTATGTTACTACTTTTGTGAGCGATTCAGGGGAGGGGATTCCGCCATCTCATATTAATCGCATCTTTGAGCGTTTTTATCGCGTAGACAAAAGCAGAAGCAGAGAACGTGGAGGAACAGGGCTTGGTCTGGCCATCGTAAAACATATTCTGGAAGGACACAAGAGCAAAGCAGAGGTGGAAAGTGGTTCTGGTAAAGGCTCCACCTTCAGTTTTAAACTTCCTTTGGCAAAATTGGAGTCAACAAAGACAGAATCAAAGTCATAGTGTAACTTTGAAGCTTGAAAGCATCTGTTCTTACCCAATTTAAGCAGTCGATACTATTCGAAAACCAGGACTACCTCATGGTCAATAAACCTCCTTTTCTTTCTACGCTGGAGGATAGAAATGACCCCGTTAACCTATTAAGGCTTGCGCAGGAGATTGAACCCAATGCCCAGGTATGCCATCGTTTGGATAAGGACACCTCCGGAGTGCTGGCAATTGCCCGCCACCCTGAGGCATATCGCCATCTTAGTATTCAATTTGAGCAACGCCAGGTAAAGAAAATATACCATGCTGTGGTGGATGGTATCAATCAATTTGACAATAAAGTGGTTGAGAAGTCTATTTTGAAATTAAGTGATGGAACGGTGAAAATTGACCATACAGGCAAGAGTGCTCAAACCTATTTTACTACGCTGAAGCATTTTAAAAATCACTCCCTTATCCAGTGTACACCTGTCACGGGACGAATGCATCAGATCAGAGTTCATTTGGCTTGGGCAAAAGCACCTATTACAGGAGATGAGGCTTACGGAGGCAAAGCTTTTTATCTGTCTTCAGTGAAAAGAGGGTTTAACTTGAAGAAGGATGAGGAGGAACAGCCCTTCATGAAAAGAATGGCTTTACATGCCCATTCGTTATCCTTTTTAGGTCTTAATGGTGAAAAATTGGAGGTTACTGCCCCTTATCCTAAAGATTTCGGAGCACTTTTGAAGCAATTGTCTCAGAATCTCCGGTAAAAAGAAACCCTCACTTGGAAATTTAGCGAATTGGGTCTACTTTTGTGTCCCTTTTTGAGGGGGTATATAGGTTCAAAAACAGGTAAAATAAAGGATCAAAAGTGGATCATAACAGTTATAAGACAACAAACCCTACTAAAGCCACAGCTGAAAAAGGCTGGGTAATAGTAGATGCTAAAAATCAAGTACTTGGACGCATTGCTAGTCAAGTGGCAAGAGTGCTTAGAGGAAAAAATAAGCCATCATTTTCTCCGCATGTGGATACCGGTGACCATGTTATCGTGATCAATGCAGAAAAAGTAAGGATGACAGGAAAGAAGTGGGATAACAGAGTTTTATTGACTCACTCAGGATATCCTGGGGGTCAAAGTGAAAAAACTCCTGCGATGATCCGTGCAAAACACCCTGAAAGATTAGTTGAGCATGCCGTGAAAGGAATGCTTCCAAAAAATCGTATGGGAAGTGAATTGTACAGAAGCCTTTATGTATATGTTGGCGATCAGCATCCCCACGAAGCGCAACAACCAAAAGAAATAAAGTTTTAATAAATGGATATTACCAATAAAACTGGAAGAAGGAAAACCGCGGTTGCCCGCGTTTACTTGCAACCTGGAAACGGAACTATTACAGTAAATAGCCGTGAACTAAAAGACTATTTCAAATCTGAGATTCATCAAATTACTGTAAATCAGCCATTTACAATATTGAAATTGGACAACCAATACGATGTAAACGTAAATGTAGAGGGTGGTGGGATTAAAGGACAAGCCGAGGCTGTTCGCTTAGGCATTACCCGTGCTTTGGTGGAGGTAAATCCAGAGAATAAACCTGATTTGAAAAAAGAAGGACTGACTACTCGGGACTCGCGTATGGTGGAGAGAAAGAAGTACGGAAAGAGAAAGGCTAGAAAGAAGTTCCAGTTCAGTAAACGTTAAAAGAAGCACATGGCTAAGAAGTTAACTAATCAAGAATTAATGGAAGCTGGTGTTCACTTTGGACACCTTACCAGAAAGTGGAATCCTAAGATGTCCGAGTATATTTTCATGGAAAATAACGGCATCCACCTCATCGATTTGAACAAAACGATGAAGTGTTTGGATGAAGCTACTTTCGCTTTGAAAAATATAGTACGCTCCGGACGCAAAATCATGTTCGTAGCTACCAAAAAGCAAGCTAAAGACATCGTAAAAACTCAGGCGGTAAGATTAAATATGCCCTTCGTGACCGAGCGTTGGTTGGGTGGTATGCTTACCAACTTTGCGACTATCAGAAAGTCTTTGAAGAAATTGGCACAGATCGATAAGATGTTGAAAGACGAAACTTTCGAAAATCTGGCCAAGCGTGAGCGTTTGATGATTGGACGTGAGAAGGCGAAGTTAGAGAAACTGTTAGGTGGAATTGCAGATTTGAATCGCCTTCCATCAGCATTGTTTATTGTGGACGTAAAGCGTGAGCACATAGCAGTAGCAGAGGCTCAAAAGTTGAATATCCCTGTGTTTGCTATGGTGGATACCAACTCTGATCCTACTAACATCGATTTCCCTATTCCGGCTAATGATGATGCTTTTAAGTCTATCTCTATTATTCTTGAGCACATCGGGCAATCTATAGAGGAAGGATTGATGGAGCGTAAGAAGGATAAAGATGATGCTACCATGAAGAAGGAAGTGGAGGAGAAGAAGAAAGTAGACGAGACCGTAGAAGAAACGAAATAAAATATAAGGTATTCCGGTAAGCCGGGCCTAATCAATTTCAACCCTAAACATCGGTCGCAAGCCGGTGTTTAGTTTTTTTAACCCTGTAGAGTCCTTCCGCTAGTCAGGAAGCCAGGGTTAATCCAGGCATTGAAAATAACAAGGCGAACGAATTGGAAATACTTTTTATATTCAATCGTCTGCAGATTAAAGATAACAGTAACTATTAAATTTTATCAGAAATGGCGATTACAGCACAAGATGTGAATAAGCTACGCACCATGACGGGTGCAGGAATGATGGATTGTAAAAAAGCACTTACAGAAGCCGGTGGTGACTTCGAAAAGGCAATTGAGGTATTGAGAAAGAAGGGACAGAAAGTTTCTGCGGCTCGCTCAGACAGAGATGCTAAGGAGGGATCTGTATTTATTAAAACTTCTGACGACAATAAGGAAGCCATATTGATTGCGCTTAATTGCGAAACTGATTTTGTGGCTATCAATGAAGAGTTTCAAAATCTTGGAAAAGCTATAATTACCGTGGCTTTTGATAACAAAGTAGCAGATGTGAATGCACTATTGGCCGAGAAATTAGGTGACCTTACTGTTCAAGAAAAAATCACTGAACTGGTGGGTAAGATTGGAGAGAAAATAGAAATCAGCGAGTTTGTTAGAATGACAGGTGAAGCTGTAGTTCCTTATATCCATGTTGGATCAAAATTAGGAGTATTGGTTGCGCTAAAGGGTGTTAACGGAACAGACGTAACAGATGCGGGCAAGGATGTTGGGATGCAAATCGCAGCAATGAATCCTGTGGCATTGGACGAGAACTCTGTAGACAAGAGCATTATAGAGAAAGAACTTGAAATTGCTAAGGCGCAGATCATCGCTGAAGGCAAGCCTGAAAACATGGTAGAGAAAATTGCTGAAGGTAAACTGAAGAGATTCTACAAGGACAATACCCTGGTACACCAGCCTTTTGTAAAGGACAACAGCAAAACTGTTGCACAGTACCTTGATGGAATCACGAAGGGATTGGCTGTAGCCGAATTCAAGCGTGTAGCCATTGGATAGATAAAGAAGTTGTGTTTTGTAAAAAGGGAGCTTAATGCTCCCTTTTTTTTATGTCAAATTTTAACTGGACAGCCGCTGGTGCTCGTGCCTACCCGTGATTGTATTTTATGGAGGCGTATTGAGCTATATTTTCTAAATTGATATTCGTCATCAATTCCAAACACCATGATCAAGACTGCACTTACAATACAAAGGATTCTTATCTTATTGCTATTTGTTACCGGACTTATTCCTCTTCAGGCGCAGCAGCAGGAAAAGTTTGATTATCATGAGGCCACCGCCCAAATGATTCTCAATGGTCGGCAAGCCATGATCATTTGCAACGGACTGTTTATTTCGAACAGAACATTAGATCAAATCTATGATCAGGAATTGAAGCTACATCAGTCGCCTGTGCAACCTCCTGCAAATGTTATTATTGATTATAAAAAGAAAACCGTGCAAGTGGGTGGTATTGGAAATGGAACAATCCCAATGCGAGCAGTCTATCGTGAAGGACTTGGAGCAGTTATACTTGCCCCCGATCAATCGTTTGTAGATATAGAAAGCCTGCCTGAGTTGAAAACGCCTGCCCTTGCCGGGGATCCAAAAACAATTGCTTGGCCTGATGGTGATTTAGTTACCAAAAAGAAACTACCCAAAGGCGTTTCGCAAGCTGCACTGGATGCTGCTGGGGACTGGACGTTTAACCCGGAGGCAACTGGTCATTTTTCTCACATCACTCTAAGTGTTTTGGTGATCTATAAAGGAGAAATTATCTATGAGCGATATGCTCCTGGTGTTGATTATACCACAAAGACCCGCACGTGGTCAACTGCTAAAAGTATTGGAAGTACTTTGATAGGAATTGGAGTGGGAGAGGGATTGTTGAAATTGGACGATCCACTTCCGTGGGAATGGCCGGCTTTGTCTTTTGGCTCTGCTGATCAGGATCCTCGAAATGCAATTACCCTGCGCCACTCAATCCATATGGCCAGCGGTTTGTATCCGGTAGACAATGAGAAGAGTTATGCCGTAGGATCATGGCTCAGTTATTTCGGAGGAGCCAGCACCGTTAAGGGTGCATTGGATCGTGGATTAATACAAACACCCGGCACGCGTTGGGACTATGAAAATTATGATACCATTTTAGGGATACTGGCATTGAAAAAAGCATTGGATGATGATCAGGCTTATTTGGAATATCCCCGAACAAAATTGTTCGACAAGATCGGCATGCGCAACACCATCCCTGGTGTTGATCGGTTTGGTGATTTTATTATGAGCAGTCAGGTTTATACCAATGCACGCGATTTGGGCAGGCTAGGTTTGTTGTATTTAAATAATGGCAAATGGAATGATGAGCAGGTTTTGCCTGAAACATGGATAGACTTTGTGAGGACACCAGCACCGTCCACAAGCAAAAGGGGGAATTTCTATGGTGGCCAGTGGTGGCTGGTGCCAGACGATAGGAAAGATGTGCCACAAGATGCCTACAGTACAGCAGGTCATCGGGGCCAATATACCGTAGTGGTGCCTTCCTATGATTTGATCATTGTACGCAGGGGGTTGGATTGGTTATCGACCGAGCATCCTTTCTCACAGTGGGATATTACCAGAGAGGTACTTAAGGCATTGCCCAAAGAAAAGTGGGGGAGCAAGCCAGAGGCAAACGGTACGGCTGGTAATTGAGAGATTGAGCGCAACACAGTATGTATAGCAATGCTACCTCGCACCCGTACAGATGCGGCAAGGCATACAGAGCGATGCAACAGAGCACCCGGAGTAAAGTGACCGGCCACCATATAAGTGCTATTAAGTCTTCCGACCTGACTGAAAATAGGGTATCAATGAATTAACCTCCTGCAAAACCCTTCGCCACTAACTCTCCCAATGCCGGGCCGTGTTTGAATCCATGACCAGAACCACCACCCAAAAACCAAAGATTGGAAGCCTCCGGGTGGGCTTCAAAGACAAAATTGCCATCAGGGGAATTTTCATAAGGACATACCCTGCTCTCCACCACTGGGGCTCCTTTTAATCCAGGAAAGCGCATTTCGATAAATTTACGCGCATCTGCCAGTACCTGTGGGTTAGAAACCCTTTCCCCTGTAGTAGGGTCAAACTTTTCTCCTCTCAAATCCACACCAATTTTGAACCCCCTGTTGGCATTACCTGGAATTCCATAATAAAAGTCTTTGCCATCCACATCTATCCACGCAGGCATTTGGTCGTATTGCTGCGCCTGTTCTTTGGGAACCCCAAAGTAAAACACTTCTTGTTTGGTGCAGGTGATGACGTTACCCAATACTTCCGGAAATAGTTGACCGAGCCAGGAACCGCAGGCAAATAAGTAGGCATCGGATTTTAATGTGGAACCGTCTGATAATTTGATGTTGTCCAATTGACTTGCTTTTATCTCACCCGGAGTCACATAAGCTTGAACAAAACTACCTCCCTCTTTAATAAAAGCTTCCATTACTGCTTGAGCGCTTTCCCGGGCTTTTAAATATCCTCCATAGGGATCAAACCAGGCATGACTCAGGTTATCCGTATGCACCATAGGGTACTTTTTCTGAACGACCTCCAGAGATAGGTGCTCATACTCCATGCTATGCTTTTTGGCAAAAGGAATGGAGTCATCCACCAGGGGAGATTTTTCATTGTAGCAAAACCAAATGACCCCTGCATTGAAGAAAAGTTGCTTTTTCCAATCGGCCTGATGCTCTTTCCAAAGTGTAAGGGCACGTACATTAAGGTCAAAGTAGAACTCATTATTACCATAGGTAGAACGGATGACACGGGTCTCATCGCCAGAACTCGACCTGGAATTTCCTGCCCCCCAGGCATCCACCAAAGTTACTTTGTAACCGGCCCTTAATAGGTATAGGGCAGACCACCCCCCAAAGGAACCAGCTCCAACTATGGTAATCCTGGCCCCCTTAGGTAAACCTATTTTTTGGTCCTTAATCTTTGCGGGAGAAGGTGAAAAAGTGTTCGTATTGTTACTCATAGGTCAGTTTCTGCTTTCGTTATGATTGGAATCATAAGACAATGTTCAAATATGTCTGATAATTGCCCTGAGCTAAAATTATGAAGAAGAAACTCAGGATGCCCGCTTTTTTAATGGATTACTCATCGGTATGGAATCCTTTAATGATGGCTTTTTTGGCGGATATCATACAGGAAGATGATAATGATCATGGTTTGAAGTTAAGTCCTACATTAGGTTTACGTATCCAAAATGTGACGCCCATGATTGATAAGGAGATATTAATAAAGTACGGAGGTAAAGCAGTAATGCTTAAGAAGAATGAGATTCTGTTTAATTCTGGTACTTCAGCCTTGTATTACTATCAATTGCAGGAGGGTTCGGTGAAGATGATTACTAACAGTGAGGATGGTCAGGAATTTATACAGGGTATATTTTCCCCAGGTGATAGTTTTGGGGAACCACCTCTTTTTTGTGGTTTTTCTTACCCGAGTACTGCTATTGCCGTAGAGGATTCACAGGTTATTAGGCTCTCTAAGGATAATTTTTTTAATTTGTTAAAGGAAAACTTTGAGATTCATTTGAAATTTGATCAGGTGCTATGTAATAGGCTAAAATATAAGTCTATGATCTTATCAGATATTTCCTTTCATGATCCAGAACACAGAATCATGAGTTTATTGAAGCACCTGAAGGGAAATGCTGTGACCAGTGAAACTGGGAAGGGAATGATTAGATCAACAAAGCCCTTTGTTATTCCTTTCACCAGGCAGCAACTGGCGGATATGAGTGGCTTGCGCGTGGAGACCGTTATACGTACAGTGAAGAAAATGCAGGAAAAGGGCAAACTTGAAATTATAGGAAGAAAAATAACAATTTAAAATTCAATCAATAACTATATAACTATGAGACTAATTGCAATTACTGTACTTGGATTCTTTGTTTTTTCTTGTGCACCAGACAAGCCACAAAATCAGGAAGACTTTCCTGATCAACAAAAGGCCAATAATTCTGCAGTGGAAGATGTAATCAATGATCCTACTAAAGGACTTGGAGCCGTAAAATCGGTAACGCTTAATTCTCCTCTTGAGCAAGACAGGATAAAAAGAGGTTTGGCTATTTATGAAATGAAGTGTTCAGCTTGCCATAAATTGGATGATAAGCGCGTAGTAGGGCCAGGCTGGAAGGATATTACCAAAAATCGTAAGCCTGAATGGATAATGAACATGATTACCAATGTGGATGTGATGTTGGATCAAGATCCAGAAGCACAGAAGTTATTGGAGTTGTGTTTGATGCGCATGCCTAACCAAAATGTGTCTATTGGAGACGCACGTGATCTTCTGGAGTTTATGCGCCAGAATGATGGTGAGAAATGATTTGAAATAAAAATAGAAACTTAACCTATACCCAAATGAATAAATATATCAGATCATTTTATACGTTGGCAATTGTCGTGGCAGCCTTGTCGCTATACAATTGCAAGCCTCAGGGACCCAAGCAAGCCCTCATCGGAGATGGGGCAGCCAAGACCTATGTGGCGCCAGGTCAGTACGATGAATTTTACAGCTTTGTTTCTGGTGGTTTCAATGGACAAATTGGAGTCTATGGAGTCCCTTCAGGACGCTTACTAAAAATCCTTCCTGTTTTTTCGGTGTTTCCAGAAAATGGCTATGGATATAGTGAGGAATCAAAACCCATGTTGAATACTTCGCATGGCGCTGTTCCTTGGGATGACCTTCACCATATTGCACTTTCTACTACAAAGGGAGAGCATGATGGCCGTTGGGTGTTTGCCAATGGTAACAACACTCCGCGTGTGGCGCGTATTGGACTTTCATCTTTCCGTACTGAAGAAATCCTTGAGATTCCTAATAGTGGAGGAAATCACTCATCACCTTTTATCACTGAGAATACAGAATACCTGGTAGCGGGTACTCGCTTTAGTGTTCCTATGGGTGCCAACAAGGATGTTCCTATTAGTTCTTATAAGGAGAATTTTAAAGGTTCTATCAGTTTCATCAAAGTCAATCAAGAGACAGGTCGTATGAATATTGAGTTTCAGTTGCGAACTCCTGGTTTCAATTATGACTTAAGTAGAGCTGGAAAAGGCCCTTCACACGGATGGTTCTTTTTCTCTACCTACAATACAGAGCAAGCTCATACTTTGTTAGAAGTGAACGCTTCACAAAATGACAAAGACTTTATCATGGCAGTGAACTGGAAAAAGGCTGAAGAATATTTGGCTCAAGGAAAAGCTAAAGTTGAGAAAGCTAAGTATGCACACAATATTTACGATGAGGAAACACATTCTGCTACAAGCACAATGTTGGATGAGGTGATGGTATTGGACGTAACGGAATTGAAAGATATTGTATACTTTATTCCTTGCCCTAAGTCTCCTCACGGAACAGATGTAGACCCTACTGGAGAGTATATTGTTGGGAGTGGAAAATTAGCAGCGATGATGCCTGTTTTTTCATTCACGAAATTTCAGAAAGCCATAGCCGATAAAGATTACGAAGGTGACTTCGAAGGCATTCCTGTTATTCGTTATGAAGCAGCCCTTCATGGTGAAGTAGAGCGACCAGGTTTAGGCCCTCTTCATACAGAGTTTGATAACAATGGAAATGCTTATACCTCTATGTTTGTTTCATCAGAGATCGTGAAGTGGAATGTGAAGACATTGGAAGTACTGGACAGAGTACCTACTTATTATTCTGTGGGACACTTAAGTGTAATGGGGGGACCTACTGCTAAGCCTTATGGTAAGTATATGGTGGCCTATAACAAGATAACCAAAGATCGTTACTTACCGACTGGACCTGAGCTGGCTCAGTCAGCACAGATATATGATATATCAGGCGATAAGATGCAGTTAATTTTGGATTTCCCTACAGTAGGAGAGCCTCACTATGCAGAGGCCTTGCCAGCAAGCTTGATCAAGGATAAGTCCATTAAGATTTACAAAATAGAGGACAATAAGCACCCTTATGCAGCACTCGGTGAGGCTAGGGCTAAAGTGGAACGCAAGGGCAATGAAGTGCATGTGTACATGACAGCCATACGTTCTCACTTAACACCAGATAATATTGAGGGAGTACGTGTAGGAGATGATGTATACTTCCATGTTACTAACCTTGAGCAGGATTGGGATGTACCACACGGCTTTGCTATCCGTGGTGCACTTAATGCAGAGATATTGATTATGCCTGGAGAGACACAAACATTGAAGTGGAAGCCTTTGGTACCTGGTGTTGTTCCGTTTTATTGCACAGACTTCTGTTCAGCCTTGCACCAGGAAATGTCGGGTTATGTTCGGGTATCTCCTGCGGGTAGTAATACACCATTAAAATTCTCAACAGGAGCTGAAGAGTAATCTTCAATTACCATTGAGCAACCTGTTTTCTCATAGTTTACAGGTTTGAGATCGGGTCGCCTCCCGGTCAGGTTCGGGAGGCACCTTTCTTTTAAAATATAAATATCAAGATGAAATCACTAAAGCCCATTTCAAGAATAGCCATTGCAGTATGTGCTTTGGCTCTTATATCAGCCTATTTTATTCCTCTTTGGCAGATTTTAATGTGGGCCCCGCAGTACCCAGAAGGCCTGGAAATGAAAATTTGGATTGATACCCTTACCGGGGATGTGAGAACGATCAGTGCTTTGAATCATTACATTGGAATGAAGCATATTGAAGTAGAGATGTTTCCAGAGTTTGGTTACATGATTTACATCGTTGGGTTTATAATAGGCTTCGGGTTGCTTACTGCATTGATCAACAAACGTTTCATGCTTATTAGCTACATCGGTTTGTTTGTAATAACCGGAATTGCAGCCTTGGTGGATTTTTATCTTTGGGGTTACGATTATGGACATAATTTGAATCCTGAAGCTCCTATTATTATTCCAGGCTTGTCTTATCAACCCCCTTTAATAGGCACTAAAATATTGCTCAATTTCACTGCATTCTCAGGGCCTGATATTGGCGGCTGGATTTTTATTGTGGTGGCACTGGTGCTTATGGGCGTTTTGTTCTATGAATTGAAGATGAGTAAAAATGTCGTTGCCATTCTTGCATTGCCCATGGCAGTAATGCTTGGCGCTTGTTCTACAGATCCAGTTCCGTTGGAATTCGGAAAGGACACCTGTCATTCATGCAAGATGAAGTTAATGGATGATAAGTTCGGAGCTGAATTGGTTACTAAAAAGGGAAAGGTCTACAAATTTGATGACATCAATTGCCTGTTGGAATACTATAATGCCAATGAGCAAGAGCAGACAGAGTATGCCCATAAGTTGGTGATTGATTTCACAAAACCAGGTACATTGATTGATGCGAGTAATTCTCACTATCTAAAAGCAGAAGAAATTAAAAGCCCAATGGCAAGTAAAATTGCCGCCTTTGAAGATTACGATTTGATGAAGGAGAATAAGGAGAATTGGAGAGGGATTTACCTCTCTTGGGGAGAAGTGGTCACACAGTTCAAATGAGATTGATTCTCACATACCTATTTATATTTTTCGCGGGGTATTCGTTTGCATCCACATGGACTGTTTCGCAGTCGGGTAAAATAAAAACGATTAAGGAGGCACTTCAGCGAGCCAATAATGGTGACACTATATGGGTTGAATCTGGTATTTATAAAGAAGGAAATATCACGATCGCTAAGGAGGTAACATTAATTGGGTTGGATTACCCAGTTGTGGATGGTGAGTATAAACATGAGGTATTTACCATAACGGCAAATAATGTTGTCGTTCGTAGTTTCAATATCATCAACGTTGGTATATCAAGTCTAAATGACCTTGCCGCGATTGGAGGAGAAGATGCCAATAATCTTTATATAGCTGACAATAAAATTGAAAGGGCATTTTTTGGCATTCACCTTGCCAATTGCAAATCAAGCCTGATTGAGAATAACACCCTTACCGCAGCAGCGGTAGCAGAGAATACCACAGGCAATGGTATTCATATGTGGAAGAGCAATAAAATTACCGTTAGAAACAACACAGTCGATGGCCATCGTGATGGAATCTATTTCGAGTTTGTAACAAATTCACTTATTGAAAATAACACCAGTAAAAACAACCTGCGATATGGGTTGCACTTTATGTTTTCCCACGATGATGAATACAATGAGAACTTATTCATGAACAATGGTTCTGGGATTGCGGTGATGTATTCCCATGGTGTAACGATGAGACGCAATCGTTTTGAGGAGAACTGGGGGGCATCTGTTTTTGGATTGTTACTGAAAGAAATTAGCGAGAGTACGATTGAGGACAATCTTTTTTTAAGAAATACGGTCGCCATCTATATGGAGGCTTGCAGTAGAAGTAATTTTAGCGGCAACGAATTCCGTGAAAACGGATGGGGTATAAAATTGCAAGCAAGTTGTGATGACAATGTGTTCGAAAAGAACAACTTTATAGCCAACTCCTTTGATATGGGCACCAACGGTAGCATGACGCTCAATACCATCACCCGTAATTACTGGGATAAGTATGGAGGGTATGATTTGAATAAAGATGGGGTGGGAGATGTGCCGTTTCACCCAGTGAGTTTGTATTCAATGATTGTGGAGAAGATGCCAACATCGGTGATGTTGTGGAGGAGCTTTTTGGTGTTTTTATTGGATCGTGCCGAGAAGGTGATTCCGGTAGTTACTCCTGAAAACTTAAAAGATGAAATGCCTGTAATGAAATCTTATGATATCAGTATCTAAAATAGAAAAGCGATTTGGGGCATTGGAAGTGCTGAAATCTATCAATGCCAATTTTGAGACGGGACGATCCTATGCGCTTATTGGTCCAAACGGGTCGGGTAAGACCACATTGATCAAAAGTATATTGGGCATGGTTGTTCCTGATAGCGGGAAAATTGAAGTAGATGGTGAGTCGATAAAGGGTAAGTGGTCCTATCGGAAAAAGATTGGGTACATGCCGCAAATAGGAAGGTATCCCGATAATATGACGATTGGGCAATTGTTTGAAATGATGAAAGACTTGCGCTCTGATTGTAAATCCTTTGATGAAGAATTAATTGAAGGGTTTGGTTTGGATGAAATGATGGCTAAAAGAATGCACACACTTTCTGGAGGAACACGACAAAAGGTGAGTGCTGCGCTGGCTTTTTTATTTAATCCGAAAGTGCTTATTCTGGATGAACCCACTGCAGGGCTAGACCCTTTAGCCGTTGAGGTGATTAAAGAAAAAATCCAGAGCGAAATGGGGCAAGACAAAACGATTATTATCACATCGCACATACTTAGCGATTTGGACGAGCTATCTTCATATGCTTTGTATTTGGATAATGGTTCCCTTTTATACAATAATTCTATTGCGCTGCTAAAGGAAGAGACCGGAGAGATAAGATTGGGTAAGGCGATTGCTACAATTATGAAACGTAACCAAAAAAATGTGATGGCATGATTAAGATAGCAAAATATGTTCTGCTGGATATTTTAAGAAACAGGTTTGTTATCCTGTATACTTTTTTCCTGTTTTTGGTTACACTGTCCATGTTTAGTTTGGAAGGTAATTCAGATAAAGCTATACTGAGCTTGCTGAATATCATACTTATGGTTGTTCCGCTGGTGAGTATCATCTTTACTACTATTCATTTTTTTAACTCTTATGAGTTTATTGAACTCTTGCTCTCTCAGCCGATCAACAGAAAGGCAATTTTCTTGAGCGAATTTACAGCGGTATCTTTAGCGCTATGTTTAGCATACGTTATCGGAGTAGGGATCCCGGTAACCTTATTCAGTCAGGGTATGGATACAGTTTATCTTATACTGGCGGGAATGTTGCTCACCCTTGTTTTTGTTGCTTTAGCATTTTGTGCGGCTGTGCTCACTCGCGATAAGGCAAAAGGCATTGGTGTTTCCCTTTTATTTTGGTTTTACTTTACCCTTATCTATGATGGGTTTGTACTTTATGTGATATATGCTTTTAGTGATTACCCTCTCGACAAAGTAACGTTAGCACTTGTCTCACTAAATCCAGTAGACCTTGCGCGAATAATAATTTTATTGAAACTGGATATCTCCGCATTAATGGGATATACCGGTGCTTTCTACAAGCAGTTTTTTGGGAGCAGCATGGGAATTATTTATTCCTTTATGTTTTTGCTAGTATGGGCTGCCCTTCCGTTGACGATCTCTTTAAGAAAATTCTTAAGAAAGGATATTTAAAAGAGCGGTAATATAAAATGTTCAATATGATCACAATCATATTGAGTCCTTGATATGCTCTTTTTTTGATTATTGTTTACGGTGATTAATGTTTGCATAGGGTATGATTAAAGTCATTGCCCCTTCATGCATTCTGTGCCAATTTCACAAAAGAAAACTAAACTCAACCCCTATGAAATTATTTAGATATTTAACAATGGCTTTTGCGGTCACTCTGTTTTCGTGTAGTTCAAATCCGGGAAACCAAGCGGATGATGCTAGTGTTGCTGGCACTGCGGCTACAGGTACAGTAGATGGAGGCCAGGCAACTGTGCAAGATGATGTATCGCAGCAAAATATTGTTCAGGTGGCTGTCGGATCAGCAGATCATACTACCCTTGTGGCAGCCCTAAAGGCAGCGTCCTATGTAGATGCTCTGGCAAACGCTGGACCATTCACAGTCTTTGCTCCAACTAATGAAGCATTTAATAAATTACCTGAAGGTACAGTAGAGAATCTGGTTAAACCCGAAAACCAGTCACAACTACGTTACATTTTGGAAAACCATGTTTACATCGGAGTGATGAGAGAAAACATGATGCGTGATGGACAGAAACTGAATCAAGCCAATATGAAAAATGTGGTGCTGGCTAAAAATGGAGATAATTTTTCTGTTAGTGGTGCCAACATTGTGGCTACCGTACCTTGTTCCAATGGTATCATATATGTAATTGATAAAGTGCTTGTGCCTGAAGATTAGAAAAGCAGGATACTTAGGAGTGTAAGTAATTAGGTGGCCGATTCCATGAATCGGCCACATTTTTTTGAAATTAAAATTGTCTCATTCCTTCGTACACACGAGACTCTTCTATGCTTTCTATGGGGCCATTAAACTGTATTCGGCCTCCCCAGTTATTCACAAAAGTTGCTGAGGCATTTCCTGAAATACCTACCTGAATAGTAAGGGTTCCTTGACCAATACTTGCGGTGCTTACCTGAGCCAGAACTGTAGCCATATTGCCCTTTTCATTCAGGCTTATCTGGTAACTAGTTACTTTTCCTTTTGCCGTTATTCCTCCTAATCCATTAAAGCCTACTCCGCCTGTGTAGGAGGTTTGAAGTACAAAGTCATCATCATTTATCATGATGAAATTGTTAGGCCCAACATTTACTGTGTTGCCATATTTCCCTCTCACCGTAATGGCTTCTAATACAAGATTTTTTTCTTCAATCAATTGAACGGACTTGTCGAAAACCCGCTTGGCTTCGGCTTCTCTTTGCATTCTCTCTTCAATCCTTTGTGCTTTCCTATTCTCCTTTTCCTCCTGCGTATTTTGCGCGTTTGCCAACCCTACTGAGCTGATCAATAGAAATGCAATCAATCCCATTTTTGTCTTTTTCATAATGCTATAAGTTTGCTTCTGTGTATAAAACGCATGAAGTCGAACTAATAGTTTCCGACCATCAAACTGATTTTTGAGTATAGCATTGCTGGATCCTGGAGCACTTATAATAAGTGCCGATAATGCTGTTAATAGCAGTTTACAGAGGCTATGGGGTCTGCTATTCCAAGTGCAATTACTTGTGGAAGCAGGGTTTTAAGATGCTTTGCGAGTAAGAGGCCCTTTTCTCATCTCTTCGATGAGTTCCATATCGCTGGCCGTAAATGAGGTGGTTTCTGTGTTTTGAGCGGTAACGAACTCTTCCAGACTTTTGTATACTCTTACCCTGTATTTCCAGATGGTTTTGGCTGTAATAGCCAGTTTAAATGCCCTATCATCCAGACTTTTATCAATCCAGTACATATCATGATCAGTAGTTCCAGATGAGTTGCCAATATAGCCTGGCATATAGGCAACATGGGAGTGATGGAGTCGTTTGGCTACTTCTTCCTTAAATCCCTCCTTACCTGTGATATATACGGTAACCCAGTCGATTTGTCCGGATCCCAATTTTTCTTCTGTTCCCAGATGTAGTTCATCCTTTAAATTCTGAGCTAACAGATTTACACCTAATTTTATATCCGTTACAGTTGATTTGATTTTCATTATTAAGAAAAAACTAATTCCCAATGCGTAAAATTACTTAAAGTGATTCACTACTAATACGTTTTACTGTAATATAAGATTCACTTCCCTTCAATATTATTTTCTTAAAGAGAGTAACCAGTTAAAGGTTGTTATTTTTTCTGCTACAAGAGCATCAGTTTTGAGCTTCAAAAACCTTACGGGCTTCAAGAATATTGTTTAAAGTAAGGTTGCGTTCACTTTCGGTGAGGTAAACATGATTACTGGCAGATTCATAGACTTTATCTATCCACCGGATGAAGTAACCTGCATCCTCAGGCGATTGAATGGGCTCGTTATTGAGTAAAAAATAAACAGGGCTTGTTGTAGCATAGGGGTAATAATCCTGAATGGCTGGGTGGGCCTCATCATTCCATGCCCGTAACAGTATCCATGAGCTTTTTTCAATTGTTATTGAGCCGGAAAAGTCGGCAGTGGTTTTGTGCCCTTTTAGGTCAATTTTCTTTACCACTTTGCCATTGCTGATAATTTCCAGGTGATCCATGGGTATAATTGATCGCATATAACCTTTATAAGAAACCTTAACCTTTTTGCCCTTTAATTCAATTTCAGATCCAGATCCATTTCCATTGACTTCAAAATGTAAGAGTGCGCTATTGGTGGCCAGCGTTTTACCTTCCTTTAAACCTTTAAGCCAATCGGCCTCTCTTTGTGAGGGGTCTGCAGGAATATCATTCGTAAAAACATAGGTTCTGTTTACTCCAACCGGACCACGTAATGAAGCATAGTTGGCCATTGCGTCTGTTCCTCCGGCAGCACTCACTTTAAAACCACAATTAAGCAACCGGTGCCATACTTCTGAACTTTGTTTGTGCCAGCTAAAGCCAACGGCTTCGTAATAATCAATTTTACCTAAAGCCACATCCACCGGTAGAGCATGGTGGATGTCGTCCTTGTCAGGATCCGGGGCATCATAGAAAGGGTGTACGTATCCTACCAATGCACCTTGCTCATGAGCCAAATCTGCAATTACGGAATTGGAAGGATGGGCGCTCTGAATAGCCGTGTTGGGGTAGGATGAGTAGCCGGGTATAAGGTAATGATCCTTTAAACCCAGTAAACCCAGATGGCCCCAATAGCTGGTATGATGTTCTTGAGCATGAACGAGCAGCACTTCGTCTGTAGATGCTGGATCAGGTTGAGTGGAAAAATAATCTATATCAGGAATCCTCTGCTCTTTATTAACAATGGTATTGAAAACAATATCGAGGTCTTCAGCTTTGGCTTGGGTAACAAGACGGGAAGGAGTGTGGCGATAATGCCCTCCGTAATTCATGTGTACATGAACATCCCCACTTACCCACTGTTTGTTCCAATTCTCAGGAAGAGCAAGAGGCTTAACAACCATAGTGCTTGTTACTGATTCATTATTGATGGAGATATTTTGTTCTTGAATCTCATTCTCCAATCCACGATAAACGGTTACCGTTGTATTGCCAACAGGTAGTGT
>JBATLM010000086.1:0-58558 GCA_049289315.1 Cyclobacteriaceae bacterium | reverse complement strand
ATTGGCTCAAGGGGTCTGGGGGTGTGATGATGGCACCCAAAATAAGAATGGCCACCAACGCATGCTTTCTATATTGTCTCATTAAAGCAGGCGTCACGATTCCGATTTTTGATAGGAAATAGACCACTACAGGCATTTGAAACAACAGACCACTTCCAAAAACCAGCATGGTGATAGTTGACACGTAGGAAGTAATATCAAATTCATTGGAAACCATATCGCTAATGGAATATGATGAAAGAAACCAAACTGCGAGCGGACTCATAATAAAATAACCAAACGAGATGCCAACCAAGAAAAGAAAAGAAACGGCAGTTACAGCCCAACGGGAATTGTTTCTTTCGCTGGATTCAAGACCAGGCGTAACAAATTTCCAGATTTCCCAAAAGACATAAGGGAAGGCAACTATAAATCCTATAACAAACGAAGCAGTGAGGTGCATAGTAAACTGCCCTGTCATCAACCTGCTTTGTATTTTGAAAGGAATAAATTCCACACAAAGAGATTCGACCATGTTTAAAGCATTACCAACTTTACACAAGTATTGGAATGTGACAAAATCAACTCTCGCAGGAGCGAAAACAATATTTTCAAATATCCATGGACCAAATGCGAATGCAGCAATCATAAAAATGAAGATGGCAGAGATTGCCCTTACAATGTGCCACCTCAATTCCTCTAAATGATCGAGGAATGACATTTCTTTCTCTACACTCATCTCCGCTTCTTATTTTTTAACTGTACAATGGAAATTTTTGAACGAAGCGATTTACTTTTCTCTTCATCGCTGACAAATGTTTTGAATCGTCTGGCTTCGTTAGTGTCTGATCAATCAAGTCAACTACTTTTACCACATCCTTTTCCTTCATGCCCCGTGTGGTAATGGCAGGTGTGCCAATGCGCATACCCGAAGTAACGAAAGGCGATTGCGTATCAAACGGAACCATATTTTTGTTAATGGTAATGTCGGCTCTTACCAATGCTTCTTCTGCTTGCTTGCCAGTAAGTTTTTTAGAACGTAGATCGATAAGCATCAAATGATTATCTGTTCCACCTGAAATAATATGATACCCTCTGTTTACAAATTCGTTGGCCATGGCCTGAGCATTTTTAGAAACTTGCACCACGTAGTCGAGGTACTCATCAGAAAGGGCTTCAGCAAAGGAAATAGCTTTGGCGGCAATAACGTGCTCCAAAGGACCTCCTTGCGTTCCAGGAAATACACCTGAATCCAGGATAGAGGACATTTGTCTGATCTCACCTTTAGGTGTTTTCTTGCCCCAAGGGTTGTCGAAATTTTTCCCCATCATGATCATACCTCCACGAGGGCCCCGCAATGTTTTGTGGGTAGTGGTAGTAACCACATGGCAATGTTGCATCGGATCGTTAAGAAGGCCACGAGCAATCAGTCCTGCCGGATGTGCAATGTCTGCTAACAATATAGCGCCCACTGCATCTGCAGCTTCACGCAATTTTTTGTAATCCCAATCGCGACTATATGCGGAAGCTCCACAAATGATCATTTTGGGTTTCTCTTTTTTGGCAATCTTGATCACATTATCAAAATCAATAAGACCTGTTTCTTTTTCCACACCATAGAAGACAGGCTTATATAACTTTCCCGAAAAATTTACTGGAGAACCATGAGTAAGGTGTCCTCCGTGAGAGAGATCAAATCCTAAAATTTTGTCGCCTGCATTCAAGCATGCCAACATAACTGATGCGTTGGCTTGTGCTCCAGAGTGAGGTTGCACGTTGACCCACTCGGCCGCAAACAATTCTTTAGCCCTATCGATAGCCAATTGCTCAATTTCGTCAACTACTTCACATCCACCATAGTACCTTTTCCCTGGAAGTCCTTCTGCATATTTATTAGTAAGCACGGTACCCATGGCTTTCATTACTTGCTGGGAAGTAAAATTTTCAGATGCGATGAGTTCAACGCCATCTTGCTGGCGAGTTTTTTCTTTTTGAATTAGATCGAAGATGAGTTTGTCGCGTTTCATCAGTGTGTTTGGATTAACAATGGTAAGTCAGGCGAACCCTGCTTTTTTTAAGGCTCCAAAAATAGGAGTTAATCCATAGATATTACAATTAGAAAGGAATTACTCTCTACTTACCACGATCCACTGCTTCCACCACCACCAAAACTTCCGCCTCCACCTGAGAAGCCACCGGAAGAACCACCGCCACTGCTCCAGCCACCACCGCTATACCCACCGCCCGATCGGCCACTTGAAGCTTCCATGCTTTTACTTACCCGCTTGCCCCATGCAGTACTTCCAATTAACAATTTGAGAAGAGGGAACCCGGCCAGATAGCCATATAGTATATTTATGCTGCCCCCTAACGCGAATGTTGGAAAGACAGCCCAGAAAGGAATAAGAAAGAAGTAAAGAAACCAACCTGCCTTTCCGGATACCAATCCAATGAAAGTAAATATGCCCAGGATACCATAGATGAACAATCCAACCATTATCAGTTCGGACCCACTGAGTTGATCTTCAAAACCAATTCCATCCGATTCAGTTGCTGTATACTCTCCACCAATAGCTTTAATGATTCCGTTCACACCAGCCAGCACTCCGGCTTCATAATCTCCTCTTCTAAATTCAGGAGCCATTTCATTTCTTATTATTCTATTGCTCAATGCATCAGTGAGTACACCTTCCAAGCCCTCACCAACTTCTATTCTCATTTTGCGGTCTTCAATGGCGATTAATAGTAGCACACCATTGTCTTTGTCTTTCTGACCGAGTTTCCACTTTTCCGCCACTCTTAGTGAGTATTCTTCCAGTACATCACCATCAAGAGAGGGAACAATAAGAACGGCAATTTGATTGGAGGTGGAATCTTCATAAAGCTTCAATTGCGATTCCAATTGTTCTGCAGCACCTGCAGACATTACCTTGGCATCGTCATGCACCCGCATGCTCCAAAGTTCAGGCACTGCTTTTTGAGCCTGACTGAATATAGGAACGCTTAGCAAAAGAAGAAAAGAAAAGAGCCGTGCCATTTGATTAGTCTTCAAGGCGCAAGTCATCGCGTAATTCATTCACATCATCATTTGTCCTGGTAAATCCGTTTTCTAACAATACTTCAGCACACCTTTCAATAGCTGTAATCATTCCATCTGTCACTTTGCCTTTTTGAATGTTGGTAATAATGTTGGTAACGATTTTGTCCCATTCTTTCTGGTCTACCACTTTGCTTATACCTCGATCGGCCATTACAATTACTTCATGTTCAAAGAAAGAAACGAAGATCATAATACCAGTGCGGTGCCGGGTGTTGAATACCTCTTCTTCGAGGAAAGCATTTTCGGCCCTTTTGCGCGTAGATTGGTCCAGATGAAATTGACTGAGAAGCCAAAACTTTATGGGCAGGAGGTAATGAGTAATAACCGCCCCCAATACGCCAGCCGCCACAACTAATATGAAGATCAACAAAGGGTCATATATAGATAGGGAAGGAACATAGCGATCAAAGATGACGATGAGGCCAAAAGTAAAAGCAGCCATAACCATAGCCCCCCTGTAATTGGCAATGGTATAATAGCCGCTCTTCTCCACAAATACAGGGACAATTTCTCCCGATATCTTACCCTCAGCTTCTTTTACAGCCGCTTTTATGCGCTCAAGGTCCTTTTCGGAGAATCGTTGTTTCAGTGACATGCGCTGGTTTGTTATTTATCAAATATACAGTTCGCCAACCAAATTCTTTAGTGATTAACCTTTCAGATAATTATTTGGACAAGCCACAGAGTAAGGGTTTGTACTGTAGCAGCCATTTGTTAGTATGAAGTTAATTCAACTTAATCTCTGATTATGAATAAATTATACCTAAGACTTTTGGCAGCTTTAATCGTGCTGCTGCCTTTTGGGAGTTCGGCTCAAAACGTGCCAACCGAGCAGGCCATTAAACAATATAAGTGGAGGGCGATTGGCCCCGCTAATATGGGAGGTAGAGTAACGGACATCGTGGGTGTACCCGGTGATCCATCCACCTTTTATTTTGGTGGCGCTGATGGAGGGGTCTTCAAAACCACCAACGGTGGCGTAACCTTCGAAGCTCAATTCACAGATCAACGCGCTTTTTCAGTAGGGGCACTTGCACTCGCTCCATCCAATACCGATGTGGTATGGTTGGGTTCAGGCGAAGGTGACCCAAGGAATAGTGTCGGCTATGGTAATGGGGTCTACCGCTCGGTAGATGGAGGAAAATCATGGAAGCACCTTGGTTTGGATAAAACAGAACGCATCAAGCGTATTGTTGTCGATCCGACTGACCCGGATGTAGCGTGTGTATGTGCATTAGGTAAGGAGTGGGGTTCTAATCCTGAGCGTGGAGTATTTCTTACAAATGATGGAGGAAAGAACTGGGAGAAAGTATTGTACCTGGACGAAACAACTGGCTGCTCAGACATAGCCATGGAGCTTTCTAACCCTAAAGTATTGTATGCGGGTATGTGGACCTTCAATAGAAAGCCGTGGAGGTTTGATGATGGAGGTGGCAAAACTGCCGTTTATAGATCATTGGATGGTGGCAAAACCTGGGAGAAAATAATGAAAGGTTTACCTAACAAACCAATGGCAAGGATTGGATTATCTGTGGCGCAGAGCCAACCCAATACAGTTTACTTAATCACGGAGTTCAAAGATTTAAGTGGAACACTTTTTAGATCTGACGATAGAGGAAGTAACTGGAGAATGGTCAATGATGATCCTAATCTAAACTTCAGACCATTTTATTATAGCGATGTAAGAGTAGATCCAAGCAACCCCAATAATCTCTTTACGCTCTCAGGAAGACTGAGTAAGTCAACTGATGGAGGAAGAACCTTTAAGGTTATTGCACAAGGTGTACATGGAGATCATCAATCACTATGGATTAATCCTGCTAACGGAAAACACGTATTGAGCGGAAGCGATGGAGGTTATCAGGTTTCGTATGATGCGGGTGAAACATGGGACATCATTAATAACGTAGAGCTATCCCAATTCTACCAGATTTTTGTGGATAATAAAGTGCCATATAATGTTTATGGTGGCCTTCAGGATAATGGAACCTGGGTGGGGCCGAGCAACTCGTTGGTTTCAGCGGGTATTATGAAAAGACATTGGACTGGCCTTGCCGGTGGAGATGGATACTACGCTGTTCCTATTCCAGGAAGCGAACATGAAATTTATACCAATTTACAGGGAGGCGTGATGTTTCACGTAGACACTAAATTGGGTAACGTAAGAAACATACATCCTTATCCTAAAATTACTGGATCAGCCGGTGACGCTATTGATAAGCACAAGTATCGTTTCAATTGGGATTCTCCAATCCATATTTCACCCCATGATCCTGGTACAGTTTACTTAGGTGGTAATGTAATCTTTAGAAGTAAAGACAAAGGATACAGCTGGGAAGAAATTAGTCCAGACTTGACTACTAATGATAAATCAAAGCAGGCTACCTCTGGTGGAGAAATTTATCAGGATAATACTGCTGCAGAATTTCATACCACTATACTAACGATTGCGGAATCACCTAAGCAAAAGGATTTGATCTGGGCAGGAACAGATGATGGCAATGTTCAGGTAACAACAGATGGTGGAAAAACCTGGAGCAACGTGAAAAACAATATCAAGGGGCTGCCGGCATTTGCCTGGGTAGGTAAAATCCATGCTTCAGAACATGATGCAGGTACTGCCTTTGTAGCGGTGGATCATCATCGCTCGGATGACTTTACACCACATGCTTATATGACCACCAACTATGGCAAATCCTGGACAGATATAAGCACCGGCTTGCCGCAAGATGATTACGTAAAAGTGGTTCGTCAGGATCCACACAATCCTAATTTACTATTTGCAGGAATGGAGCACGGTATTTTTGCTTCATGGGACAAAGGAAAATCATGGACTAAAATCAATGTAAACCTTCCTCCAGTATCAGTAAGGGATCTGAGGATTCAGGCCAGAGAGCGTGATCTTATTGTAGGTACTCACGGACGTGGTGCGTGGATACTGGATGACATTCGTCCTTTGGAAGAAATGAGCAGTGCAACATCAAAGGCGGCACATGTGTTTCCGGTGAGGGATGCTACCCTTTGGCATTATTCAGATCAAATGGAGAATTTGGGAGACAGAACTTATACTGCAAAAAACCCGGAGTTTGGAGCATATGTTAATTTCTACGTGCAAAAAGATCCAACAGGCCCGGTTGAAGTAAATATTTCTGATAGTAATGGCGCGCTTATCCGCACATTAAAAGACACACTTTCAAAAGCTGGAATCAATAGAATTGTTTGGGATTTACGATCTAAAGGTGCTACAGAACTTAACAATCCTCCAAGCGGAGGCTGGCGTTCTGGAGCATATAATCCTTTGGTGGCTCCCGGTAATTATACAGCAAAACTGAAAGTAAACGGGCAGGAACTGCAAACCACCATAATAGTGAAACCAGATCCACGTGCTTCATTAACAGATCAGGATTACAAAATGAAGATTGCCGCCATGAGTAGATTGAATGACTTGCTTTCTGAAACTCATGAAATGATCAACAATAGTGAGTCAATAGTTAGACAGTTGAAAGAAGTAAAAGAAAAATTGAAATCAGATCAGGAAATGGGATCCAATCAAGCGCTAAATGGAGAGATTGATCAGGCGATTAAAAAGATGGAGGAGTATATGGATGATGTTTTAAGAAGACCTCCACCTAATATGAACTACAGACAGCGCCCAAGACTAAAAGAAGAAATCCGGTCGTTGATGTATGCTGTGGATGGAGCTACTGCAAGGCCTTCAACGCAGCAGTCCAACAGGTCTACTGAATTGAACAGAGAGACACAGGATGCTTCAAATGAATTGGAAAGAATTATAACAGAGTATGTGGATAAGATCAATGATAAACTTAAGAACATGCCACAGATAGTTGTGAAAAAGCCAACTCAAAAAGAGATGTAATTAAAATTCGGTTTTTAAAATATCGATGAAGCCACTTCCCTACAGGTTGTGGCTTCATTGTTTTTATACTTTTCAATATTTGAACACCGATTTAAGAATAACCTATATTTAAGGTTGGTATTGGACAGAGAATGAAACGTCTCCTCAAAATTGTTGCTATCCTCTTTGTGATTTACACCCTACTGTCTATGGTGATAAATCTTGTCAATTTACCAAACCCTGAAGAGTATGAAGGTGATTGGGAAGTAGCCTATTGTGACGAATACTCCCGAACGGATAGTATTGACAATGTTAATGTTCAGTTGACTCACCATCGTTCCTGGAATAAGTATTCTTATGACTCTCTGTATTGTTTGTCTTATGTAATGTCTTCCAATACCTCTGATGCGTCAAAGGAAATTCGCAACAAGATTTATTCTCAGGAAAGAAACTATGAAAAGTATTGGAGAAATATTTATTACGAATTGTATAATGCCGATAAGGAAAGTATATCCTTTCTTCAGGATTCGCTACAGCAAATTGCCACTCAATACCAACTTACCAGAAATGAGTTTGCTAAGTTAATTGTTTCTTTCGTGCAGGACATTCCTTACAGTTATGTAATGCCGGGCCCTTGCGACCGAACGGATCATCCATGTATGGGCAATGAAAGATTTGGAATACTTTCACCCGTTGAATTTCTGTATACGCTAACAGGGGATTGTGATACAAGATCCGTTTTATTGTATGCGCTGCTCAAGCACTTTGAATATAATTCGTTGATCATGATAAGTAACGAATACAGACATGCAATGATTGCAATAGATTTACCAGCATCGGGAGATCATATTATTCACAAAGGGAAGAGATTTTACTTTTGGGAAACAACCAACACGGGGTGGCTACCAGGCATGCTTCCACCGGGCACTAATAATATTTCTTACTGGAACATAACTCTAGACCATGAATATCAAACTATCGCTTCTAGCTATCGTTGAAATCCTTTCCGGATTGAGTATAGGTATTGTCATTATGATAATTACCTACAAAATATTAAAGTGGATAGGGCGCAAAAAATATGATATCCATGAGAAGAATCTAGCCTACAGCATATTTATGTCCAGTGTACTTTTTGCTGTTGGATATATGGTGAGTGGTGTCATTCAGCCATTGCTTTCATTGTTTCGAATAATGGCGGTTTCAGAAAGTTCTACTACTGATCTTTTGTTTTCCTTTATTGGATACGGTGCATTTTATATTGCATCCTCATACACAGCCGGTGTTGTAGTCAGTTTGGTTGGCATTACTATTTATACCGGCCTCACTCCAATTGATGAGTTTGCGGAATTAAAGAATGATAATTTAGGAGTTGCGCTTATTGTAGGAACAATCATTATTGTGCTCACCCTTCTTACTCGGGATGGCGTGAACCTATTGATGGAGTCACAAATTCCGTACCCTACGCACTTTACTCAGTAGCAGAACGACCCAGAGCGATTAAACCTAACAATGGGCCGATAGCTAAACTCGCAAATACGATATTGGGATTAAAATTTTCAATAAGCGTTGTCATTGCCTGCAGGCTAATAATGGTTAATGCAAAACCTATTGAATTGACAATGGTAAGCGCAGTTCCTCTGGCTTCTACTGGTGCATGTTTTGCTATTAATGCAGAAAACTGAGGAGAGTCGGCCACTACAGCCATCCCCCAAATGATCATGAAGAAAAGAAAAACAGCTGGAGGTAATTGAAAAGTAAAAACAGAGAGGAGGCAACATACGCCAGAAATAAGCAATGCTAAGTAGGCAGTTTTAGCACTTCCTTTTTTTTCAGCCCAATAACCCCCCAATACACAGGCAACGCCTCCACTTGCAATGGTTAGAAATGACCATAAGCCTACATTGACTTGTCCCTCATTGATCGTATTGTATCTTACTAATAGGAAAGGAACAAAAGCCCAAAGTGTATACAATTCCCACATGTGACCGAAGTAACCAAAGGCTGCAGATCGAAATTTCTTTTCTTTAAAAACCACAAAGCAGGCACTTAAGTTGAGCTTACTTCCCTGCTTGCGAAAGGGGCCATCGGGCACTAAAAAATAAACCATGCAACCGCCAACAGTAGCAAGCAAAGAAGTGGAGTAGATAACAAGATGCCAATCTAAGGTTGTGCTCAACAATCTGATAAGATGTGGAAAGGCTGTGCCTACCACCAAAGCACCGACCAAATAGCCCAACGCTTTGCCAAGCCCCTTCTCATGATAGTCGGCCGAAATTTTCATGCCGACTGGATAGATGCCAGCTAGAAAAAATCCAACCATTCCTCTTAGGAAAAACAAAAGTGTAGAAGAGGATATTAGTGGTATAGCAAGGTTGATTATTGCTCCAGCCAATGCACACACGAAAAACACTTTTGAAGGAGAGAAGCGATCTGAAATAGTGAATAAAGCAAACAGGAGAGTGCCTAGAATAAAGCCAAGTTGAACAGCCGAAGTAAGGTTCCCCACTGAGGAGGGAAGAAGATCAAATGCTACTTGTAATTCTGGAAGCACTGCATTGCCAGCAAACCATAAAGAAGTGCAGGCAAATTGTGCAAAGACAATAAGTGGAAGAATTCTTTTTGCATTGGCGGTGCTTGTCATGGATTTAGATCAACCCAGTACCCCAAAGCACACACACTACAATGAAGGTTGTCAAACCGCCCACTAAAGTAGCTCCTCCGTACGCAAGCATTCCTTCGTTCACGCTGAGTTTACTTAGTGATGTGCACACCCAAAAATAGCTGCTGTTTACATATTTGATAATCACAGAACCCGAAGCTCCGGATAACATAGCCGCTTCAGGGGAGAGGTTTAAACTTGGGAGCATAGGAGCAACAATGGAAGCGGCTGTGATAACACCTACAGTTGTCGAGCCTGTAATCATGTTTCCGATCACACCGATTATAAAGGGAAGAATAATTGCAGGCAGTTTGTAGTGAACAAAGAAATCTACAATGTAGTCCACAACGGGTGTCCCCTTTAATATCTCACTCAGTGAACCACCAAGGCCGGTGATCACCAAAATCATAGCAGAGCCTTTTAGTGCATTTTCGATCCATTCATTTTTAGCTTTTTTCTTGTCATCAATGCTATAAACATTGCGATAAGCCAACCAAACTCCTACGGTAAGTGCGCATACGGGCCAGCCGAGGTACGTAATGACAGGACGCATTAAGCTTCCTTCGTCCAGATAAAATTGTGCAACGCTGTGGAGAGAAATCAATAAGATGGGAACAACTATAGGGGCATAGGATGCAAGAATTCCTATTGAAGGAGGCAACTCATTTTTTGTCTCCATGGCAAACTCCGGATTCCCCATGGTTTTAATCCTTGGCCCAGCCACCCATTTTCCCCAAGCCCAGCAAGAGATTGATCCAATGAGACAACATACTCCCCCATAAACAATAGTCTTCCCAATGTCGGCACCTACTAAAGCGGCTGCGGCCAATGGCCCGGGTGTGGGAGGCACAATGGCATGGGTAAGTTGAAGAGATCCAACGAGCCCAGTAGACATGGCAGCAATTCCAGTGTTGGTGGCTATTGCAGAAGCATGTACCAATGGATTTAAAATGACGTAGGCAATATCAGAGAAGATAGCTATCCCTAAAATGAATCCGGTGAATGTCAGCGCCAAAGGAATTCTTTTAGGCCCAACAAAATCGATAATTGATTGTGTTATCACTTTTATGGCACCG
The DNA here is from genome assembly GCA_049289315.1 of Cyclobacteriaceae bacterium. GTDB lineage: Bacteria > Bacteroidota > Bacteroidia > Cytophagales > Cyclobacteriaceae > ELB16-189. Next base: position 47,888 of record JBATLM010000086.1, on the reverse strand, counting down.
GTATGTTTAAGCCCTTCGGCAATTACGGAGCCCAATACAATAACCACCCCAATCTTTCCGAGTGTTTTACCAAAGCCCTCTTCAAAAGCTTCAATAAAATTAGCTTGCTGTATGCCGGGGATAATTCCAAAAATAACAATGGGAATGAGCAACGCTAAAAATACATGCCACTTCCATTTTGCAATTAAGAAAAAGAGCGTAATTACAAGAAGAGTGAAGGCGATTAAGGTAAGAATGGGATTGGTAGATACCTGAATGTTCATCTTTTATGATCCGTTAAGTAAGTCATTGCAGCTTGCACTCCGCCTTTATGAAATGGAATTTTAACCAACTCCATACCCATCTCTACTCCAGATAGTGTTCCCATCAACATTAACTCATTAAAATCTCCCAAGTGCCCAATTCGAAAAATATTTGACTTGAGTTTTCCAAGACCTGAACCGAGAGACATATTATATTTCTTTAAAATGACTGCTCGTAATTCATCAGCGTTGTGCCCTTCAGGAATAATAAGTGCGGTAGTAGAATCTGAATATTCATTTGGATTCAAGCATTGATTTTCTAGTCCCCACGCTTCGCAGGCAACCCTGCATGCAGTGGCTAATCTTCTATGACGCTGGTTAAGCGTATCCATTCCTTCTTCGAAAATCATATTGAGCGATTCTTCCAAACCAAAGAAGAGGCCACTTGCTGGTGTGTAGGGAAAATAGCCGGTGGCATTCATTTCGATTATTTTTTCCCATTGCCAATAAGACTGATGGGTGCTTATTTTTTTTGAATGCTCTCTCGCTTTTTCATTGATGGAATTAAAACCCAATCCTGGCGGCATCATCAATCCTTTTTGAGAAGCACAGATGGCTACATCTACTCCCCATTCTTGTTGATCGAAAGGTGTTGTACCAAGAGATGAGACCACGTCCACAAGAAGTAGTGCTGGGTGATTGACATTATCTATTGCATTCCTTACTGATTTCACATCACTCGTAATTCCACTTGAAGTTTCGTTGTGAACAATCATCACTCCCTTGATCTCGCCTTTATGATCGCTCTTAAGTTTATCCTCAATCAATTGTGCGTCTACTCCGCGTCTCCAGTCACTTTCAATCCACTCTACTTCAAGGCCAAGTTTTTCTGCAAGCGTTTTCCAGAGTACAGCAAAATGCCCCGTTTCATAAGCTAATACTTTGTCGCCCGGAGTAAATAAGTTGGTCAATGCCGCCTCCCAGGCGCCAGTACCAGAGGATGGATAAATGATTACATGCCCATCCGTTTGAAAGAGTTTTTTTAAACCTTCAAGAATACGCTTGCTTAACACTCCGAACTCCGGACCTCGATGATCAAGGGTAGGTTTACTCATGGCGCGCAGCACTCTTTCGGGAGTGTTGCTGGGACCAGGGATTTGTAAGAAGTGCCAGCCGCGGTTGTATATTCTTTTAGTTGACATTTATTAATTCTGAGGTAAAAGCAATTAATCTGTTGAGGAGGAAAGAAACCAATTGACAATTTTGTTTCCTGCTTCACCATAATTTGTGTCGGAAGAATTGGAAAGCAATACCAAAACCATCTTTTCATTTGGATAAATCCTAAATGCAGTTATACCTCCTACTGAGCCACCAGTATGACCATATCCATGAAATCCATCGTGATGATAAGTTCTCCATCCTACTCCATAGGAAGTACTATCTCCATTGGCCAAAATCTGAGAAGTGGTGAAGGTGTTGAGTGTTGATTCAGAAAGAAAGCCTGAACTCATGTGCGCTTCTCCAAACTTGATAAGATCTGTTGTTGTAGATAAAAATCCTCCGCCTGCCCACTTGTAACTGTTGTCCACAGTGGGAGCATTTATAACTCTGCTTTCACTGTTTAGCTCGTAGAAGGACGTGCGGTTATAAATAATACTGTCATTGAAGTCCGGGGTGGTGTCCTTCATATCTAGCGCAGAAAATACCTCTCTTTGTATAAAGGGGAGAAATGCTTCACCACTTGTCTTTTCAATAACTGCACTTAACAAATTGAAACCATAACTGGAATAACTATAATCAGTCCCAGGCTCAAAGAGTAAGGAATCATCTTTAAAAATGGACAAGCTTGAAGAAACTGAATTGAACCTTTCATTCATAAGAAATTCTGAACCACGATAATGTCTTATTCCAGCGATGTGGCCAGAAATTTCCTTTACCGTAATGGGATATTTCTTTTTAGGAAAGTCTGGGAGGTAGGTATAGACAGATTCATTGATATCTACCTTTCCTGCATCTATTAATTTTCCCAATGCAGCTGATGTAAGTGGTTTGGATACGCTGCCAATTCTAAAACGAGTTATCCCTGGAATCACTTTTACTCCTTGCTCAAGATCGGCATGGCCAAAGCCTTCAGACCAAACGATTTTACCATCAATGGCTATGGCAGCATCAATGCCGGGTATTTTTTGTGCTACACGAATTGAATCCAGAAGCTGTTTACTTTTCTCAATTGCATTTTGATATTTGGAACCAACATTATTTTTGCAGCCGAGGAAACAGAAGATCAGAAATAGAGAAATCGCTAATGCAGGTAACTTCATATCGGAATCTACTCAATTCCTGTAAAAGATGTTATCTTGATTGGATGGATTTAGTTTGGGCAGTGATTGGTGGCATACTTATATTGGCAGGAGTCTTAGGATGTTTGCTTCCATTTATTCCTGGCCCTCCGTTGAGCTTTCTCGGTTTATTGCTCTTACAATTACAAGAGACTGCACCCTTTACTTCTAAGTTTCTTATCATCTGGGGCATAATAGTAGTTGCAATTACTGTGTTGGATTATATCGTTCCGATTTATGGAACGAAACGCTTTGGAGGCACAAAGTATGGCTTGTGGGGCTGTACTATTGGGCTTGTTGCAGGCTTTTGGTTTGGCCCGGTAGGCATTATAGCTGGCCCCTTTCTTGGTGCTTTAATTGGCGAATGGCTGGGAAATAGAAATTCGGATCAAGCTTTCAAGGCAGCCATTGGTTCTTTTGCCGGGTTTCTGATGGGCACAGTAATAAAGCTCGTAGCTAGTGGAGTGATGACTTACTATTTTATTGTGAGTCTTCTTTAAATCCCATCCGCCACAATCATCTGCGTACGGGATGCTCTTTGCCGAATAAGTTTTGCCGGAGCATATCCAGGAGAATTCCACCACGCTTTGGCTTTCTCCATTGATGGAAATTCTACAATGACTAACCTGCTGGGTTTCCAATCTCCTTCTAAGTTTTCTACAGCACCACCTCTTGTAAGAAACTTTCCATCAAAAGGAACAAGACTTCCGGGAGTATGCTTTTTGTATTCTTCGTACTCTTTGGGGTCTGTGATTTCTATATCTACGATAACGTATGCTGGCATAATTTTTTAACTTAATGATGTAATGAGGTGATCTATTTTAAATTACTCCCTGCGCTTTCATGGCATGAGCCACTTTTAAAAATCCAGCAATGTTGGCCCCTGCCATATAGTTGCCAGGTTTTCCATATTCATTGGCGGCTGCCAAACAGGTGTCGTGAATATTTTTCATAATACCCTGAAGTTTTGAGTCTACTTCTTCGCTGGTCCAGTTTTGGCCCATGTAGTTCTGCATCATCTCCATACCACTGGTAGCTACACCACCGGCATTAGAAGCTTTGCCTGGCGAATACATTACACCATTGTCTATAATTATATTAATGCCTTCAATAGTGGTTGGCATGTTGGCGCCTTCTCCTAAAAGTTTGATGCCACCCTTCACAATGTTGTTAGCATCTTTCTCATTGATTTCATTTTGAGTGGCACAAGGGAAAGCACAATCTGCTTTGATGGTCCAAAGCTCATTATGATCAGCACTGGCATCCGACTCGTGATAGGTGGATCCTTTAAATTGATCCGCATACTCTTTTATTCTTCCTCTTCTGTTGTTCTTTAGATCCTTCAGAAACTCTAATTTGTCACCGGCTATTCCTCCTTCATCATAAATGAACCCACTGGAGTCAGATGCTGTGACGGCCTTACCTCCCATTTGATTTATTTTTTCAATAGCATATTGGGCTACGTTTCCTGAACCAGAAACCAAACAGGTTTTTCCCTTTAGTGAGTCTCCTATATTTTGTAGCATGTTTTCTGCAAAATAAATCAACCCATACCCTGTTGCTTCTGTTCTGATCAAACTTCCTCCCCATCCAATTCCTTTACCCGTAAGAACACCTGTAAACTCGTTTTTAATTTTCTTATAAGCACCAAACATATAACCTATCTCTCTGCCACCAACACCGATATCACCTGCTGGTACATCTGTTCGATGATCAATGTGCCTTGCCAACTCGCCCATAAAAGCCTGGCAGAATTTCATGATCTCGTTTTCGCTCTTTCCTTTAGGGTCGAAATCTGATCCTCCCTTTCCTCCACCCATAGGAATTCCGGTAAGTGCATTTTTAAAGATTTGTTCATACGCTAGGAATTTCAATACACTCGGTGTTACTGACGGATGAAAACGAAGGCCTCCTTTGTAGGGACCAATCGCGCTGTTCATTTGTACACGATAACCTCTGTTAACTTGCACCTCCCCTTTATCATCGAGCCAGGTAACACGAAAAGAAATTAACCTTTCGGGCTCAAGCGTTCGTTCCAATATTTTTAATCTAACTAATTCTGGGTTTTTGTCTAACACCGGGGTTAGGGATTCTATAACCTCCTGGGCAGCCTGAATAAATTCTGGCTCATTGGGGTTTCTTTTCTTAACGTTCTCTAGAATTTGGTTCTGGGCCATAACGCTATCTTTTAAGGAGTTGATGAGTAAAACGGCATCAATTTAACGGAAGTGGAGAGAATGCAAATCATTTACAGCCCATTTTGCGTTAATTGTCTTAATTCCGGCACTAAACGATAGAAAAAATGATTTTAAGGCATTTTGGCATTATTGTTTTTATTGTATTTATAAGGCTCACAGCATACTCACAGGGCAGTACTAACGATGAAAATTTGATTAAGAAAGCAGCAGATGATTTCTCGGCTAGCTATGTCAAAGGAGATTATCAGGCAATGGCAAATACGTATACTGAGGATGCGGTACTTATGTCTCCAGGTCAGGATATGATCTATGGGAGGGAAGCTATTTATAAATTTTGGTCTAAGGATACTGCCTATCACCAGGTATTTCATAGGTCAGTTTCTGATCAACTTGAAGTTTTAGGTGACCTTGCTTTTGATAATGGCTTTTGGTATTCCCAAGCTAATTATAATGGTAAGGAACGGCCGCTGTTTTCCGGGAAGTATTTAATTATTTGGAAGAAAGACGAAGAGGGCAACTGGAAAATGTACCACGACATTTGGAATAACAGGGCTAGTGGTTGGCAAGAAAAAGAAGAGTTTAAAAAGTAATTAATTACTTACTTAAGTTTCTCCTTGAGAAATCCAGCGGTATAACCTTTTGCTTGCTTCACCATGTCTTCTGGGGTTCCGGCAAAAAGTAAGTTGCCACCTTTCTTCTCCCCTCCTTCTGGTCCCAAATCAATAATCCAGTCAGCACATTTGATCACTTCAAGGTTGTGTTCGATGACAATTACGGTATGGCCTTCATCAACCAGCGCATTGATTGCTTTTAGAAGTTTACTTATATCGTGAAAGTGGAGACCTGTTGTCGGCTCATCAAAAATAAAGAGTACATGATCTTTACTATCGGTGCTCTTCTTCCCTAGGAAAGAAGCTAACTTCACACGCTGTGCCTCACCACCACTTAGGGAGTTGGAGCTTTGACCCAATTTGACATACCCAAGTCCTACTTCAAAGAGTGGAAGTACTTTATCGTAAACTGCTTTCTTATCTTTAAAGAATGTCATGGCGTCTTCCACCGTCATGTCCAGAATGTCAGCAATGTTTTTGCCTTCATATTCTACTTCAAGGACTTCTTGCTTGAAACGCTTTCCATGGCAGCTTTCGCACTTTAAAAAAATGTCAGCCATAAACTGCATTTCTACTTTAGTTTCCCCTTCACCCGAACAAGTTTCGCATCGACCACCTTCTACGTTGAAAGAATAGTGCGAGGGTTTGTATCCCCTTTGCTTGCTCAAAGGCTGATCAGCGTATAACTGGCGAATGGCATCGTATGCTTTTACATAACTGATAGGATTTGAGCGGGATGATTTACCAATTGGATTCTGATCCACAAATTCCACCTGAGAAATTCTGGCGATGTCCCCTTCCAGTTTGTCGTACTTACCCGGAGTATCTGCTACAGATCCATTTACCCGCCCGATGGCTGGGTATAAAATTTTCTTTATCAAAGTAGATTTACCACTTCCACTCACGCCCGTTATTACGGTAAGGATACCAAGTGGAAACTCTACTGTCAGATTTTTTAAATTGTTTTCTCTTGCTCCCGACACGATGATGGCGTCTTTCCATTTCCTTCTCTTGGCAGGAACTTTGATTTCTTCCTTCTTGCTCAGGTAATTGGTGGTATGAGATAGTATCTTTCCATTGAGTTCTTTGAGTGTTCCCTGATAAACTAATTCTCCCCCGTGTGCTCCTGCATCTGGACCAATATCAATGATCTGATCAGCTGCTCTCATGATTTCTTCTTCGTGCTCTACCACAATTACTGTGTTGCCTAGATCACGCAATGATTTTAAAACTTCAATCATGCGTGCGGTGTCCCGCGGGTGTAAACCAATACTCGGTTCGTCCATAATATACATGGAGCCTACAAGCGCACTACCCAATGCCGTAGCCAACTTGATGCGTTGAAATTCACCACCCGATAGTGTTGATGTCAGCCTGTTGAGGGTGAGATAACCCAACCCTACCTTTACCATATAATCTACCCTCGACCGTATTTCTTTCAGAATGCGATCTGAAACTTTTTTATCATATGCAGACAATTCAATTTGATCAAAAAATACCGCCAACTCCTCTAGTGGCATGAGCACCAGATCGGTAATGGAGGTGTCGTTGATTTTTACGTACGCAGCATCCTTTCTCAATCTTGTTCCACGGCAGTCAGGGCAGGTAGTGCGGCCTCGGTACCGGGAAAGCATTACCCTATACTGAATCTTGTGCATTTTGGTGGCCAGGTACTTGAAGAACTGATCGATACCATCGAAATACTCGTTGCCTTTCCACAACACTTCACGTTCCTTCTCAGTAAGGTCTGAGTAGCTACGATGTATTGGAAAATCAAACTTAATACCATTTTTTACGAGCGGCTTTTGCCATTTACTCATTGTGGGACTTCTCCAGGGAGCCACTGCGCCTTCAAATACGGAAAGACTTTTATCCGGAATGACAAGGTCTTCATCTATACCCAACACTTTTCCAAAACCCTCGCACGTACGGCAAGCACCGTAAGGATTGTTGAAACTGAAAAGATTAGCCGATGGTTCTGTAAACGAAATGCCATCCAATTCAAAACGATCTGAAAAGTGGAGTGTCTCTTTTCCATCCACATATATAGAGCAATCACCATGTCCTTCAAAAAAGGAGGTCTGCACAGAATCGGAAAGCCTGAAGGAAAGATCTTCGTCCTCAGCTTTTGTAACGGCCCTGTCTACAAGTATTTCAAATACGGAGGTTTTCTTAGGCTTCTTTTTGGCGTCCAGAATTTCTTCAATAAACTGACCTTCCCCATCTACTAACACGCGTGTATACCCTTTGCTTAACAGTAGATTAAGTTCGTCCGTTAGTTTTCTACCCCTTGCAATCTTGAGCGGGCAGGCAATCATTATTTTGGTCCCATCTTTTATCTTGTGAATGGCATCCAACACAGACGTTACAGTATCTCTTTTTACCAACTCACCACTTACAGGCGAATAGGTCTTGCCAATTCGAGCGAATAGCAATTTAAAGTAGTCGTATATTTCAGTGGTTGTGCCCACCGTAGATCGGGGGTTGCGGGTATTTACTTTTTGTTCAATGGCAATAGCAGGTGATACCCCTCGGATGTAGTCAACATCCGGTTTCTCCATTCTCCCCAAAAATTGTCGGGCATAAGAACTCAAACTCTCCACATACATCCTTTGTCCTTCTGCAAATAAGGTGTCAAATGCCAGCGAAGATTTGCCAGAACCGGAAAGCCCAGTGACAACTACCAGTTTGTTTCTTGGAATAGCAACGCTGAGGTTTTTTAGGTTGTTGACCCTCGCTCGTTTGATGATGATATATTCCCTTGGATCTAATTGGTCAAGTTGGGATTCAGAAAATTGAGCGACTTTGGTCATGAGCCTGCAAAAATAAAGAATTAGTAGGCAACGAGGGCTCTAAAAAACAAACACCATTTCAACGTAAGTAAAATGGTGTTGTTAAATCTTTAAGGATTGGAGCTAGTTGTCGAAATCCGGATCGTAGCTTGGGTCTTTGGAGTTATCATCGTCATCATCGAAGTCGCCACCTTTGCTGTTATAGCCGTCTCCATCAAATCCATCATCGTCATCATCATCATCGCGCTCTCCGGAATCTACATCGTAGCCTCCAGAGCTGTTTTTTGTCGCTGGCACCTTTACCAGATAAAGAGAATCATCTGTTTCGAGCGGAAAAACAAAGATAGGCTCCTTTTTGGCATTCATAATGCGATAGATGCTGCTCTCAAAGCCATTGGGATGTTGTTTTTTGATCAAATCCCTAAGATCCTCAGAGAGGGTCTCCAAACTTTTAATTACTCGTTTTTTACTGTCACCCATGTGGTTGTATATTTCAAAAAATCGGCCTCAAATAGCATAAGATTTTCTTTATCAGGCAATATTTTCTTGTTTTTTTTTGCAGCCCCATGGAATATTTTTACCTTTTCATTTCAAAAATTAATAAACCTAACCCACACACTATCGAGCAAGACTTCTACGTTACCTAAAAGTGAGACAGAATGATAGACAGAAGAGTAAGCGACCAGGACCTGGTAACGCTTTATCAAAATGGTAATGAAGACGCGTTCGAAATGCTGCTTCTAAGACACAAATCGCGAATTTATACATCCATTTACTTAATTGTAAAGGATCGTTACGTGGCTGAAGATTTGCTTCAGGAAACCTTTATTAAGGCTATAAACACCATCAAGGGAGGTCGGTACAACGAGGAAGGTAAGTTTCTGCCATGGATTAGCAGAATTGCCCATAATCTTGGCATCGATCATTTTAGAAAGAATAAGAGGCACCCCGAAATTGTATTAGAGGAAGGAAGTCGCTTGTTCGATACGATGGAGTTTGCTGAAGACTCTTTTGAGTCCAACCAATTGATGAAGGATAACAAGACTAGGCTAAGAAACTTTATCAAGGAACTTCCTGTGGAACAAAAGCAGGTGCTGATCATGAGGCACTACTTGCAAATGAGCTTTCAGGAAATAGCCGAGCGAACGGAGGTCAGCATCAACACCGCACTGGGGCGTATGCGTTATGCCCTTATCAACCTGAGAAAGAAAATGACAAAAAATAATATTGCCTATGACCCAAACCTTTACCCAAGACGATCTGATCAGGTATATCTACCACGAGACTACGGAGAAGGAGACACGGGAGATTGATAGAGCTTTGATCTGCGACTCTGAATTGCAAAAGCAATACAAAGAGTTAGTTACAACGAAAAAGCAATTGGATGCTGTCCGGCTGGAACCTTCTGAGAGGTGCACCAACGGTATACTCAATTACGCCAAAGGACTTCAGGAGAAGCACTAAGCTTTTTTCATTGTAAGAAATCAAAACGATTTCCGCATAATGATATGCAAGGATGGTTATTCCGCATGGGAAATAAAACCGTCCTTTTTTTATGGAGTTACCTTTCTGCCAATTATAAAAAAAGCCGATTACTTTGCCGATTGCTTTTAAAATTTGCTTTCAGGCTCTCTTCTAAGTCAACAATTGCACTTTCTTTGCAGCGTGAAAGTTCTCGTCCTGCATCAGCACTTTAAAACTCCCACTGGCGGGGGCGCCATCCGATCTTATTACCTCGCAAAAGCACTGATTAGCTGTGGAATGGAGGTGGTTGTAATTACTGGCCATGATGGGCCTTATACGAAAGAAAATGTGGAGGGGATTAAAGTTCATTACCTCAATGTCCCTTATAACAACAGTTTCGGTTTTTTGAAAAGGAGTATCTCCTTTTTAAGATTTGTATTCAAGGCGGTGAAAAAAGCAGGTGAGCTCAAGGGCATCCAACTCTGTTATGCAATATCGGTACCCTTAACCGTGGGGCTGGCCGCAAGGAGAATTAAGAGGCGTTATAAAATTCCATATGTCTTTGAAGTAGGCGATTTGTGGCCGGATGCTCCCATACAAATGGGCTTTGTTAATAACTATTTCTTTAAAGGGCTTCTATATAAGCTAGAGTACAATACTTACAAGGAAGCGGAATCTATTGTCGCGCTCTCACCGGCAATTCAGTCAACCATTTTAGAAAAAATTCCAGGCAAGAAGGTAGACATGATCCCTAATATGGCCGATACCAAGTTCTTCACTAAAACAACGAAGGATTCTCAACTGGAAGAAAAGTATGGGGTGAAGGGTAAATTCGTGGTTTCCTATATAGGGGCAATTGGTGTGGCCAACGGATTGGATTATGTAGTGGAATGCGCCAGGACTTCGCGGAAAGCGGGCCAGCCTATTCAGTTTATAATCTGTGGTGAGGGCGCTTTGAAGAAAAAGTTATTGAATGATGTAAAAGGACTTGAGCTCGAGAATTTAACAGTTCTTGATTTTACTAACCGTGATGGCGTCAACGAAATATTGAACATTACCGATGCAGCTTTGATCAGCTATAAACCTGTTCCAATTTTAGAGACAGGGTCACCCAATAAATTTTTTGATGCATTGGCTGCTGGAAAACTGGTGGTTGTCAATTTTGGAGGCTGGATCAAAAATGAAATTGAGGAAAATAATTGTGGCATCTATGTAGATCCGCATCAGCCTGTCGATTTGATTAAAAAATTGAAACCTTTTATCGGAGACAGACTACTGCTCGAAAACTATCAGTTCAATGCAAGGTCGCTGGCAGAAAGGAAATACTCAAGAGAAGAATTATCTGCTAGCTTTTCTGGCATTGTTACCGCAGCGATTCAAGATTAGATCATTACAAAGGGCGATACTTCGCAGCTTTGAAGATTTCGCCTGCACTTGGGTTCATCATGAGTTCGGGAAGACTCACCTCACTTTGATCCATGTATTTTTTTACCACTTCCCATCCTACCCATGTAGCTATTCTTCCGGGGCATTTTTCACCGACTTCAAGTGTCTTAGGTCTTTCTGCTACGTATTTCTGTTTTATCAAATGACTGGTAGAATAGAAAACTTCATCTTCAACGAGTCGCTTCCAAATCAAATCACTGTTTTCACGTGAGCCCTCTAATTCTTCCTGCGTGTAGCCAATAAAGATGCTGTCCGGAACGCAGGGTAGCATTTGTTTCGCAAAATAATAAGTCTTCCCATAGCTAATTATGTCGGCCAGCACCGTGCGGTCTTCCAGGTTGGTTTTGTTGAATTGGTCATCTATGCCGTAGAGCAGCATGATGGAGGGTACAATAAAATTCTTTTGATACCTCCTCTGCATATAGTCGTACATGTTGGGTTTGTATCGGGCTCCCGGTCCGAGGTAATAATCTAAACCGATAATGATGAGCGAATCGGAAACGTAAATATCACTTTCCAAACCAGTGATAATAGTTTGCACCTTTGGGACTTTGAAGTTGGGATAGTAATAGGTGAGGTTGGTAAATGCTTCGTTGAGTTCTTCTTTCAATTCACTCAGGTCGCCAAAGGTTTGTTGTGTGTCGATTGACAACGAATCGAAATATGGATTGTTAAATCGATTATATAGCTCATTGATAAAAACAGAATCATCAGGATAACCTGTTCTGTTGAAGAAAACATCACGTAACGTTATGTTCTCTGAGAAAAAGTTAACCAATTCCTCTTTTGAAGAAAACTCAGTAACCTGGTCCTGCAACTGCTCCACCTTTACAACTACCTTATTGTTGGAAGTGTCGGGTATAAAGGCACATTTTTCTTCGGTCTCCGTTTTACATCCTGAAAGAAATATTCCTATAGCAAGAAGAGAGAGTAAAATTCGCATGGCGCAAAAGTAAGTGAATCCATTTGATCCTTAAAATGATTAACGATGAGGAGCATTGTTGATTGTATGAGAAGATTGCGATACATTAACAGACCAAACACTCCATCATGAAGGCTCTTACTTTTCAAGGGAAAGAAAAAATTGTATATGAATCGATCGCGGATCCGCAAATTCTTCAGCCGGAGGATGTTATCGTAAAGGTAAAACTGACCTGTATTTGCGGTTCTGATCTGCACGTTTACTATGAGCATGAGCAGGGACTGGATCATGGAACAGCAATGGGTCATGAATTTGTAGGCGAAGTGGTGGAGGTGGGCAGGGACGTAAAAAAGTTTCACATTGGCGACAGGGTGATGAGTCCGTTTACAACCAACTGTGGGCAGTGCTTCTATTGTAAAATCGGGTTGACCTGCCGGTGTGAAAAAGGTCAGTTGTATGGATGGGTAGAAGGTGGTCAAGGATTACATGGTGGTCAGGCTGAACTGGTCAGAGTCCCGATGGCGGATGCTACTTTGGAAAAAATTCCAGAGGGAGTTTCGATGGAGGAAGGGTTGCTGCTTGGTGATATTTTGTCCACCGGATTTTTCTGTGCCCACCAGGCAGAAATAAATCCGGCAGGAGTACAGGCAGTGGTTGGTTGTGGCCCAGTGGGTATGATGACAATAGTAGGAGCCAGAGAATATGGCGCAACAAAATTATTCGCGATCGACTCTGTAGATGAGCGTTTGAAAATGGCGGAGAGCTTTGGAGCTATTCCCATTAATTTTAAAAAGCAGAATCCATTGGAAGTCATCAAAGAACACAATCAGGGCCGGGGAGCGGACGCGGTAATGGAAGTCGTGGGTAATGGTAAGGCAGCAAGGTTGGCGTATGATATTCTTAGGCCGGGGGGAATAATTTCTACGGTGGGAGTATGCAATGATCAGCACCTTGCCTTCTCACCTGTTGATGCGTATAACAAGAATGTTACTTTTAAAGTCGGCAGATGTCCGGCCAGACACTTTATGGATAAACTCATTCCAATGGTTCAGCAAAAGAAGTATGATCTTACTTCTATTCTTACTCATCATATGCCATTGAGTGAGGGAACGAATGGGTATGACATCTTTGCCAACAAGAAAGATAATTGTATGAAGGTGGTTCTGGAGGTAGATTAAAAAAGGCGACCAGTTGCCCTGATCGCCTTGAGTTTCTCTTAAAGACTAAATTATTACTTAGCCACTAGTCTTACTTCCACATCAAACTCACCATCCAACATCGCATTTTCAATAGACCATCCATACATCACTTCAAAATCAGTTCTCTTCACTCTAAGCTTTGCTATAGCGTCTACTGCACTTTTGCTAATGGAGTTCACTTCAGTATCGAAAGTGATTTCTTTCGTAATTCCTCTGATGGTTAAATCAGCAACAGTGTTAAATGTGTTTTCTGATTTCTTAGTCGATTTCTTGATAACCAACTTAGCTTCTGGAAATTTACTCACCGCGAAAAAATCATCTGACTTAAGATGACCTACCAGCTTGGCATTATCTTTTTCCTTCTCCAAATCTTTGTTCGAGATGGTATTCATGTCAATAACAAACTCACCTCCTGTTATTTTATTTCCGTCAGTTGAGACGTTTCCGGATTTTAAATTGATATAACCCCAGTGTGAGTATGACTTGGCCAAATGATGGCCTGTCCACTTTACTTCACTTGCGCCTGTGTCTACACTTAATTTTCCATCAGGTGTGGAGAAGGACATTAAAAGTGCGGCTGCCATCGCAACCATAATCATCGATACCTTTTTCATAAATTTTATAGTTTCTATTTAGTTGTTTAAACATGCATTCTACATACATAGTTCAATCGACTGAGAAAAAAACTAAACATTTTATCCTCCTTAGACAGAAAACGCTTTTTTTAGGCTAAAAATGAGCTTTGTAAACCTTCTGGTTACATCCCACCTACAACGAAAACGGCATTTGAAAAAAGCATTTTACCGTTTTCCCAGAACGAACGGAACATAGGGTCGTCAACCAGGTAAATAACCTGACCCCTGCCTTTGTCCTCCACGCCAAATACAACAGTGTTGCTCAATGTTGGGTTGGCTTTATATCCAGCAAATCCCATCAATGGTTTTACGGTACCTCTTAGGGTACCCACATTCCAGGCGTCTTGCATATAGTCAAATCGCATAGGGGTGGTTCGCAAACTGTAATAGTAATCTCCGAGTCCAAAGGACAACGGGTGGGAGGTATCTAAATTCACTTTATAGATGGCGCCAAAGATGGCACTTTCAAGTCCCTTGCGTTCTGCTTCATCGTAGGGCACAAGCACATTGTCTTTAGCAATCTGTTCTTCAGTTTTTTCTGCTGCCTTCCTTGCATCTTCGGTTGCATACTCCTTTAGTGCATATCCTTTTTTATCGCTAAAGGAATTCAGCGCTTGGGCGGTAACGATTAGTCTTCCTCCATCGCCAACCCACTTCCCAATTTTTCCGAGTAACTCATCGTCAAACATACTGTATCGTCCGGGAGGAATAATGAGCACGTCATATTTCTCAAGAGAAACTGATTTGAAATAGTCTGTTCCAATAACAGTTACTGGGTAATTGAGTTGTCTCTCAAAGAAATGCCATGTTGCGCCAAATCCAAGTGATGAAGTTTGATCTCCACCCAGCAAAGCCACTTTGGGGGCCTTTAGGTATTTTACATCGCCAGAGCCAATATCTTTCCCACTATCTACAAATCCAGTGGTAGTGGTGTAGATTTTTCTATTCATTTCATTGGCAAGCGATTGCAAGGCATTATCAAAATCGGTAATTGATTCATTATTTCTGCGCGTTACAATGAGTGTACCTCTGTCATAACTATTTCCTCCCACACTGAATGCTTTTTCAGCAGAGCGAACTTTGAAATCATTTTTCAACATAGCCGCAAGAAACTTTACGTCTTCCATACTTTGATACTTGAAGAGATAGGCGTAGGGCTTGGGTGCAACATTCGCATTTTGAGCTTTCTGCTGCTCATAGGGCTTTGACACATTGATGCGTTCATTCAAAGCATAACCATCCAAACCATAGGCATACATCAGGTTCCATGCAGTGATGTCATAAGTAATTGAATCACTTAGGTTAGATTGGGGTTCAAATAGGGTGGTGACAAATCTTCCTTTTGGTTGGTAAATATTAATCACAATGTCATTTGTGTTAACAGTAGCACTAGTACTTGTTTGTGTTTTGAAGTTAAATCCCTTTGTAGATTTTCCCGATGATGGATATCCATACTGAATACGATGTGTGTCCATCCAGGCAGTAAGTCGGTTAAGTTTGTCTGAATTGTTTTCGGCCTTGATCACAAAAGTTTTATAAGGTGAGGCTGGATTGGTAAGATTCTCTTTAAAATACTTTTCAAACTCAGCTGTGACCTTAGCCGCATTTTGTGATGTGACTTCAATTGTAGATAAACCATTGGTATAATGATGGGTAAGCCTGTCTTTTAAAGTTAAAGGATCGCCTTCCTTGGTGGTGATCGTAAGACCACCAAAACCACCACCACCTTGCTCATAGGTCATACCAATGGCTCCGCTGTAGGTAGGATAAGTATCTCCATAACTTGGATAGAAAAGATCGTAACGCTCTTTGGTAAAGTAAAGCCAGCCATTTTCGTCAAAGTGTTTGGCATTGTTTCTTCCTACCATGTTGAGAAATTCACGTTGCCATTTGGAAATCACCTCATGTAAAGGCTCTGCAGCCGGGGCAAAAAAGTAGGGTGTGTTGTATCCCATTTCATGGAAGTCGACATGAACCTGAGGCATCCACTGGTTGTATAATTTTATTCTTGCTTGTGATTCAGTTTGTGACTGCCATGCCCAGTCTCTGTTCAGGTCAAATAAGTAATGATTGGCTCTTCCCCCTGGCCAAGGCTCACGGTGTTCTTTGGCATCCGGGCTAGGGTCAGCTGGGTAATTTCCATATTGATTATAGAAGTTGGCATAACGATCGCGGCCATCAGGATTGATACACGGATCTAAAATAACTACAGTGTTTTTAAGCCACTCTTGCGTTTTACTATTATTTGCATTGGCCAAATCATACAAGGTTTTCATTGAGGCTTCAGTGGAGTTGGCTTCATTTCCATGCACATTATAGCTTAACCAAACTATGGCAACATCAGTGCTGGGTGTTCCTTGTTCAAAACCTGTTCTCTTAAGGTTGTCGAGGCGAATCTGGTCAAGGTTTTTAAAGTTTTCATCGGAAGCAACAATGGTGACAACCAGAGGTCGGTGTTCGTAGGTTTCTCCGTATTGAATGAATTTGATATTGTTGGGTCTTGATGCCGTAACATGTTGAAAGTACTCCACCACTTTGTGATGCAGGGTGAAACGATCACCTAGTTCATACCCAAGAAATTGTTCGGGAGTTTGAAGTGACGTTTGTGCAAACGTGGAGACATATAGCAGGTTAAGGAGAATTACTGAAAGTATCTTATTCATAACGGGATTGTTTGAGATGGAAAAGTAACAAAGACTTTTCAAATCTAATTGCAACTCTGTAAAGGATCGTGAATTTCTATTTCAAAAGGCGGTTAACCTGTGGCAAATGGTGAGCAACATGCTCTCCTAGAAATTCCAATGCCTGGGTGATGTCAAGTTTTCCAACAGCAGGGTGTTTATAGATCATTCGCTTTATCTGATCATCTCTTACTTCTTCCAACAGCATTTTTAATGTATCCCTGGTACTGCTCCAATCTGCTTCTAATTCGTTAAGACTCGGATAACTTGCTGTCAATGCAACGACACCTTGAGGGGCATTAAATTTAAGAGGTAAACGCTGCGATATTTTTAAGACCACCATTTTTAAATTTTCAGTAAAACCGGAGTTTTTGGCTTCATCAATGCCCTGAATTTTCTTCTTCAAATATTGAGTGGACAATTTCTCTACTGCCACAAGATGAGCCAGTACTTGATGCAACGACCATTTGTTATCTCCAGGGTTGATGTTAAATCTGTCTGGAGCATTTTTTACCATGCCCAGTAATTGACTGCGTTGCGCTTCGAGAGAAACAAATAATTGATTGAGATGCGTATTCACATCACAAGATATTGAATTTAAGTAACCAAACACATGAAGCAATCAACTTGATAGGATCAAAAGCTTTACTTATCTTCATTCACCGTAAACCAACCTAAACTTCAAATTCATGGAAAATTATGATCCGTACAGTGGAGGTCTAATGGCCGCAATGGGAGCATTTGCCTTTATTTATTTTATCATTTTAGTCGTAGTCGTTGCTGGTCTGTGGAAGGTGTTTGAGAAAGCGGGGAAGCCAGGCTGGGCAGCCATCATTCCCATTTATAATATTATCATTCTCTTAGAGATTGTAGGCAAGCCTACGTGGTGGATTATTCTGATGTTGATTCCATTTGTCAACTTTATTATAGCTATCATTCTTTATCATCAGTTGTCTTTGTCCTTCGGGCAGGGAGTAGGAATGACTATTATGCTGATCATCTTGCCGTTTGTTGCATTACCACTGTTAGGCTTTGGAAGTGCAACCTATAGTGGCCCTCCGGCTGCTGCTTAGATTGACGGGAAATATTAATTAACTCGGCCTCTTCTTTTAAAGAGCCGAGTTTTTTTATTTGCAATTTTTTCTAATGGCACCTTTGGCATCAGGCGATCCCAATTCTTCCGCTCTTTTTAAGTCAAGGCAACCATCATAGTTGTTATTCATTAGCAATTTTATCATCCCTCGCTGATAGTAGGTTTCAGGGTCACTAGAATATAATTCTATGGAGGCAGTATAATCGTCAACTGCCCCGCCATATTCTTCTTTTTCTGTTCTGCTAAGTGCACGGTTGTCGTAATAGGTAGGATTGGTAGGGTCTAATTCCAATGCACTTGTATAGTCAACGATGGCTCCATCATAATCTTCAGTAGCATACTTGAGTACTCCTCGTAGATTGTAGGTTTCAGGGTCTTCATTATCCAATTCAATGGCTTTGTCGTAATCTTCTAAAGCACCTTTTACATCTTCTACTGCACTTTTTGCTAGGGCGCGGTTTTCATATTTAAGAGGGTCGTTAGGATCCAATTTGATAGCCGCATCATAGTCTTTAATGGCTTTATCAAATACATCCGTATTGTAGTAGGCCACTCCGCGATAGTTATAAAGTGAAGCATCCTCCTGATCTAATTCAATGGCTTTGGTATAGTCGTCAATGGCACTTACAAATTCACCCAATTCTGATTTTACAACGCCCCTGTTAAAGTATTTATCCGCATCTGCTGGCCCCAGCTCCAGTGCTTTTGAAAAGTCGAAGTAGGCATCTTGCAGTTCATCTATGTTATACCTGGCAAAACCTCTGTTGGTGTAGGCGTCTGCATATTTAGGATTGTAAGCTATGGCCTTAGTAAGATCTTCGATGGCATCATAGTCATCCCCTAAAGCTATTTTCGATTCACCTCGGAAGTTCAGTGCTTCCGCATAAGTAGAATCAATTTCAAGGGCAAAAGTAAAATCGGCAATGGCGCCATAAAAATCTTCAAGCCCCATTCTGGCCTGTCCGCGTAGAGACAACGCAGCTTTATTTTTAGTGCTGGCATCGATTACCTTAGAAAGGGCTGACTTAGCACCGGTAAAATCTTTGGCTTCGAGTTTTTTTCTGGCACCTTCAAGCCCAGCATCGTTTGTCTGAGAAAAACTTAAAAGTGAACCGAAACAAAAAAGGATGGTGGCTAGTAATCTCATTGTTAACGATAGAGCGTTTGAAATGGCAAGTTAGAAAGAAAAGTGCACTTAGCGGATGCCGAAATACCATTGATGAACTTGGATTGGTTAACCACTCTCTAGAAGTTCCAGAATGAAAGTATCATTAGGGTAAGAAAGATAAGAAATGATATGAGTCGCCTCATGTTGCTACTTTCCTATTGGACGCTAGTCCCTCCCTTTCGTTTAAATGCATTGCAATTATATTTGATGTTTAAACACTCATTAACTAATAATATGCATAATATGGACTTTGCGCGTGATCTTTGGTTCAGAGGCTTTACCTACCATTTATCCTGTTTGCTCAACTTAGACACCCTCAACCCGTATATATTTGTTTTAAACCTCTAACTCAATGATGAAGAACTCTACTTTATTTTTTGTGGCCATGATCACCACTATTCTGGCTTGTGCCCAAGAAAAGCCCCTAGACATGAAAATGGATTTTGAGGACTACGATCCGCCAGCATCATTGGTAGTTCCAGAGCACCACATTACTAAGGCCAAGTTTCCGTTTGTAGATATTCATAACCATCAGTTTGGAATGCCCACCATGGATCTGGGTAACCTCATTACTGAAATGGATAAAATGAACATGGGCGTAATGACAAACTTGAGTGGCAGAGGACGTGGAAGCACAGAACACCTTGAGAATTCATTAAAAAACGTAAAGGATCATTACCCAAATAGGTTCTTGGTTTTTACCAATGTCGACTTCGATGGAATAGACGATGCCGACTGGACCAAAAGAACAGTGAAGCAACTTGAGGATGACGTAAAAAAAGGGGCTAAAGGCCTGAAGATTTATAAGTCTTTAGGAATGTTCAATAAGGACAGTAAGGGAAATAGAATTCATATTGATGACCCAAGAATTGATCCGGTTTGGGCCAAATGTGGTGAACTTGGAATTCCAGTATTAATCCATTCAGCAGATCCAAAACAATTTTGGCAACCCATCGACAATCAAAATGAACGATGGCTGGAGCTAAAAACACGCCCGGGACGAAGACATGATAACGACCCAGTTTCTTGGGAAACTATTATCAGCGAACAACACAACATTTTTAAGAAACATCCAAAAACTAATTTTATAAACGCTCACATGGGTTGGTATGCTAGTGACCTGAAAAAACTAGGAGAGTTGATGGATTTATATCCAAACATGTATGCTGGTATCGGGGCTATCATCGCTGAGTTGGGGAGACAGCCACGTGCGGCTTATTCTTTTATTGAAAAATATCAGGACCGCGTATTGTTTGGTAAGGACAGTTGGGTACCCGATGAATACGAAACGTACTTTAGGGTTCTGGAGTCAGAGGATGAGTATTTTCCATACCACAAACGCTATCATGCTTTTTGGAGAATGTATGGTATAGGGTTATCTGATGACCTCCTTAAAAAACTATATTATAAAAACGCAATTAAACTAATACCAAGCATTGACAAAACGTTGTTCCCTGATTAGACATTACCTCATTTAAATATTTATTTATATGTGGTGCAAATCATGTTGGCTTGTTGTAGTGGTTTTGCTAATAGGTTGTGTGCCTAAAGAGCAGGTTGTACTCCGCGCAATAGAAAATGTTGAGCTGGCTCCCGGCCAGGGTGTTGATCCTATTTTAAAAGCAGATGCCCGTTTTTATAACCCGAATAAGATAAGGATGAAAATTAAAGCTATCGAACTCGATGTGTTTATCGATGGCAAAAAATCGGCACGAGTAGATCAAAAACTCAAATCAGTAATAAAGTCTCAAGCTGAATTTACCCTTCCGTTAGAGGTACAAATAGCTATGAAAGAAATAGGGTTAGTGGATGCGTTGCTTGGATTGTTCGGAGGAAAAAAATATTTAATCAATTACAAAGGTCATATAAAAGTGACGGTAAAGGGCTTCCCTTTAAGAATTCCAGTAGATTATTCCAAAGAGGTTAGGTTAAGGATTTAAACATCCATTTTGCTTACCAAGCAATCATTGCTAATTTAATGACAATTATTTTCAATGATCTCCATAGGAGCTTTTTTCTTAGCATCTCTCTTACTGCTTGTAATTATCTTGCAGGTACGGGCATACTATATTCTTAAAAGACAGAATAGTATTATCACTCAACAAAGTATTGAGATTCAGAAGCAGAACGAGGCTTTGGCAAGACAGAATCAACAATTGAATGACCTCAATGTAGAAAAGCAGCAAATAATCGGAGTTGTTTCACACGATTTAAAAGGGCCCTTTAATCGCATATTCGCATTAATGCAGTTGATGAGTATGTCAGGGGATAATTTGACTGACGATCAGAAGGAATACATTGGAAAAATCCATCAAATAGCTGTTGATGGCTTAAATATGGTGCGCAACCTGCTTGATAGTAGAAAGATAGAAGAGAAAATTTTTGATCTTACACTAGAGCCAATAGAATTGAAATCTTTCGTTTCTTCATTTGTAAAAAATTATAAGGCGGTTGCTGAAAGGAAAAAGATTGAACTCATTTTTGAAAGCCCTAAAGATATTTCGGTTGTGGCAGATCGATTATATCTCAATCGTATTCTTGACAACTTACTTTCCAATGCCATTAAATTCTCTGAGCAGGAAAAGAAGGTGACAGTGTCTATTGATAATGTCGAGGAGAATATTTTGTTAACGGTTAGAGATGAAGGACCGGGTATAAGTGAGGAGGATCAAAAGAAGCTCTATCAAAAATTTCAAAAACTAACGGCAAAACCTACAGGAGGAGAAAGTTCAACTGGGCTTGGGTTGTCAATAGTAAAAACACTTATTGAAAAAATGGATGGGAGGATCAGCTGTCAAAGTCAGTTGGGAGAAGGAGCTGCTTTTACGATTACTTTGAAAAAGGAAAATTAATCGAACAAATAGTAATCGTCTTCTTTTCCACCCAGGATAGCTTCCAAAGACTCAATTACGTTTTCATCCTTGATTACATAATCTCTTACACCCTTTTGAATAAAACTTAATACCATGTTGCCATCATCCAGGGCACTAAGCATGATTACTTTATTATTCTCCTTTACTTGATCTTTTATTTTTTCATATAGATCAATGCCACTCATTCCGGGTAGCTTGTAATCAATTATTAGTACATCCGGTAAAGATCCATTGACGGCCTTTAAGGCATCCTCAGCAGTTGTGAATGTGTTAATCTGATATTCGGAATTTTGACCCAAAGCTTTTTTTACAAACTCAGCGTAGATCTCATCGTCCTCTATCAAAAAAATTCTCATGCGCCTAATCTATTTTTGGGATGTGCAATATAATACGTTTGTGCTAATCCCAGTGCCTAAAATTAGTCATAAAAGATCATTTTAGATAACTTCAGGGGCTTCATCCTCCCCAAGTGCCATTTAAAGGATTCTACCTTGGAATAAATGGGCTTTCCCTCTATATTCCTGAACCTAACCTACCTAAATTTATGAAACTACAGAACCTCCTATTTGTTTTATTGGCAATTGCCTTGGCGCAATGCACCCCTGGTAATGAAAAATCCAAGCTAAAGTTTGCCATTTCATTTACCCAAGAAATGTCAGATCAGGCACAAGACGGGCGGCTATTAATAATGTTGGCCAACAATGATTCTAGTGAGCCGCGGTTTCAAATTAATGAAGGAGTAAAGGCGCAACTTGTATTTGGTGTGGATGTGGAAGGCATGAACCCTGGCGATGAAATTGAAATTGACGCAACTGCTTTTGGGTTTCCTATCAAAAGTATGGCAGACATTCCAGCCGGAACCTATTATGCTCAGGCATTAATAAATCGATATGAAACATTTAATTTAAAAACCGGGCACACTGTAAAGCTTCCACCAGACCGTGGTGAAGGACAGCAATGGAACCGAAAGCCAGGTAATTTTTATAGTACCCCTATACAAGTGGCAATTGATCCTGCGAAAGGAGAGACCATTAGTATTAAGATGGATCAAGAAATTCCTCCGATAGAAGAACCAAAGGACACCAAGTACATCAAGCATATAAAAATGCAAAGCGATTTGCTTACTGAGTTTTGGGGTAAGCCCATGTCTTTAGGTGCTCACGTGCTTTTACCCGAGGGGTTTGATGAACACCCTAATGCGAAGTACCCATTGATGATTTATCATGGACACTTTCCAAGTGATTTTGGTGGATTTAGAACAGATCCCCCAGATCCGAATATTGATACTACAGACTACAGCGCTAGATTTGGCATATATGGTTACAAAAAAATTGAGCAACAAGAAGCCTATAATTTCTATCAGCAATGGATAAGTAAAAACTTTCCTCGATTCATTGTAATTGAAATCCAACATCCAACACCCTACTATGATGACTCGTATGCCGTAAATTCATCCAGCATGGGCCCATACGGAGATGCCATTATGAAGGAGTTGGTGCCGGAGATAGAAAGTAGATTCAGAGGCATCGGAGAAGGATGGGCAAGGTTTACATACGGAGGCTCTACAGGAGGATGGGAAGCGCTTGCCGTGCAAATGTTTTATCCGGATGATTTCAATGGATGCTTTGCCGCCTGCCCCGACCCTATCGATTTCAGGTCGTTTTCTCTTGTTGATATTTACAAAGATAAAAACGCCTTTTACTACGATAGTGATTTCAAAAAACTGCCCCGTCCTGCCCATCGCGATTACCTGGGTCAGATACAGAATACAATGGAAGAGTCAAACCATTATGAACTGGCGTTGGCAACCAAGACCAGATCAGGGCAGCAATGGGATATTTGGGAAGCTGTTTATTCTCCACAGGGAGAAGACGGATATCCAAAAAGAATTTTTGACAAGATGACAGGAGAAATAGATCCTGAAGTAGCAGCTTACTGGAAAGAGAATTATGACCTGCGCCATATTCTGGAAAGAGACTGGGCTACGCTCGGGCCAAAGTTGGAAGGAAAGATTCATATCTATTGTGGGGATATGGATAACTACTATCTCAATAATGCAGTGTATCAGATGGAGGAGTTTTTAAAGAAAACAAAGACACCATTTTACAAAGGCGAAGTAGCATACGGAGATAGAGCTGAGCATTGTTGGAATGGCGATCCTATAAACCCTAACTACCTATCAAGGCTGCGCTACAACACCATGTACCTCCCTAAAATTCTAAAAAGAATTTCGGAGAGTGCGCCTGCTGGAGCGGATTTAAAAAGCTGGAGGTACTAAAACTACTTTAGCTCCCGGAGGTAAAGTTGTATAGTGTTTTCAAGACCATAATATAGGGCATCACTGATCAGTGCATGCCCTATTGATACTTCCTCTAACCAGGGAATACTGGTTTTTAAATACCTAAGATTATTAAGATCAAGATCGTGGCCGGCATTTACCCCAAGTCCGGCAGACTTTGCTACCTCAGCTGCTTTTATAAAGTCATTAACAGCAAGCTCTTTGTTGGAGTTATAACCTTTCGCATAGGGCTCTGTGTAGAGTTCTACTCTATCGGCTCCGGTTTCGGCTACTGCCTCCACCATTTTTGGAGAAGCTTCAACAAACAAAGAAACACGACCTGTTGATTTTTTTAGGGTGGCAATTATTTCTTTAAGAAAGTCCCGGTGTGTTATGGCATCCCAACCGGCATTAGAGGTGAGTACATCAGGTGGGTCAGGTACCAGGGTAGCTTGCTCTGGCTTTACTTCTTTTATCAATTGAAGATAGCGGGCATCGGGGTAGCCCTCGATGTTGAATTCAGTGGTGACAACTTTCTTGAGTTGTAGCACATCTTCATAACGAATATGCCTTTCATCAGGGCGGGGGTGCACGGTAATTCCTTGTGCTCCGAAAGCTTCGCAATCTTGTGCCACTTTTACCACGTTTGGATTATTTCCACCCCGCGCATTTCGGAGTGTAGCAATTTTATTAATATTGACGCTAAGACGTGTCATGAATTTTCTCTGGATTATTTATGTATAATATCTGGGTATAAATTTACACTATTGAATATGAGCCTAAAACAACAAATTGATAAAGACATCAAAACTGCGATGTTGAACAAACAAAAGGAAGAACTATTGGCACTTAGAGCAGTGAAGTCAATGATTCTTTTGGCTGAAACTGAAAAAGGGAAGTCGGGCGAGCTGGATAAAGAAGCAGAGGATAAGTTGTTGATGAAAGCAGCAAAGCAACGCAAGGAGTCCGCTGAGATTTTCAAAAAGGAAGGAAGGGATGATTTGTTTGCAAAAGAGGCTTTTGAGTTAGAGATTATTTCAAAGTACTTGCCCAAGCAGATGTCGGAGGACGAGATAACTGTGGAGGTAAAAAAAGTAATAGAGAGTGTTGGCGCTGCCGGCCCGCAGGATATGGGCAAAGTCATGGGTGCAGCCACTAAAGCAATGGCAGGGAAAGCGGACGGAAAAGTGATTTCTGAAATTGTAAAAAACCTTCTTGCTTCTTGAACAAGCTCGACATTTTTATCGTGGTAGTTCTGCTATTTGGTGCTTATCGCGGATATAAAAATGGATTTTTAATGGGTCTTATTTCTCTTGTAGCCATTGTGCTCGGGATTTTTGGAGGCTTCAAACTGATGGGTGAAGGAATGCTGTTGCTGCAACGAGAGTTCAATGCAGATACAAGTGTTTTACCTTACATTTCATTCCTGCTTATTTTTATCCTTATTGTAGTGGGGGTAAAGTTGATAGGGAAATTACTGAAGTCCAGCATTGACAAAACTTTTCTCGGTACAGTGGACGAAACCATGGGAGCCATTTTGGGCGTTTTCAAATGGTTATTTATGATGAGCGTTGTTTTGTGGATACTCGACTCGCT
This sequence comes from Cyclobacteriaceae bacterium, assembly GCA_049289315.1. Lineage (GTDB taxonomy): Bacteria > Bacteroidota > Bacteroidia > Cytophagales > Cyclobacteriaceae > ELB16-189. The sequence goes on along the minus strand of JBATLM010000086.1, from coordinate 22,351 downwards.
GAAATTGAGTCCCGGTGCTGATTGGACTGAAAACTCCATCTTGTATCCGTATGCTACATTGTTCGCAACAGAGCTTGCGGGATGGGTTTCTGGTTTTTTGCCTTTTTTCAAAGAAACTTTCAAGCAGTTCTAAGGTTCAGTTTTTTTTGTTTACTTATAAGAAATTAAGGAATAATGGCGCTGGTGGTTAAAGAAAAGAGTGGGTTTAAATACGTTGACGAAGGCCAGGGGCCTGTTTTAATGCTCCTGCATGGTCTTTTTGGGGCGTTGAGCAACTGGGAAGAGGTAATCACAAGGTTTTCTCCAAGTTTTCGGGTAATAATCCCCATGTTGCCCATTTATGAAATGCCAATTAAAGAGGCTGGATTGGAGGGTTTAAGAAAGTTTGTGGAGGATTTTGTGGCAGAAATGCAGCTTCAAAATATGATTATCATGGGGAATTCACTTGGAGGTCATGTGGGGATCCTCTACACGCTGCAAAACAAAGAAAAGGTAGATAAACTGGTGCTTACTGGCAGCTCGGGTCTATTTGAAAATACGATGGGCGGTTCTTATCCCCGTAGAGGCAGTTATGATTACATCCGCGAACGAGTGGCCTATACATTTTACGATCCCAATACGGCATCTAAAGAATTGGTAGATGAAGTTTTTGAAACCACGAAGAGCATTCCCAAGTGTATGCGAATTGTTGCTATTGCTAAGTCTGCACAAAGAAATAATCTGGCTGCAGATTTGCCTAGTTTAACGGTTCCCACTTTGCTGGTTTGGGGATTAAACGATACGATTACTCCACCGATGGTGGCACATGAATTTAATAGATTGATACCTAATTCTGAATTAAGGTTTATAGATAAGTGTTGTCATGCACCGATGATGGAACATCCGAAAGTATTTAATGAGATGGTTCAGGATTTTTTAACAAGCTAAAATGGTTGCTGCCGATATTATAAACTTAATGATTCCACCACTCAAGGCTTCTGACGATGCCCATAAGGCAGTGGTATGGATGGAGGAATTCAGATGCAATCATTTACCTGTAATTGAGAACAACCAACTGCTAGGGTTTATCTCTGAAGAAATTATTCTTGAAGAGAATGATATAGAGAAAAAATTATCAGAGTTTGGATTGGTGGGTAAGGAATGTGTGGTCAGTAAGGATTCTCACTTCTACGACATTTTAAAAATCGCTGGAGATCATAAGTTGCAACTGGTGGCTGTACTGAATGAGGCAGGAGAATATGAGGGTGTGATTACAGTGCAAGATATTATGACCTCTTTTGCGCAGACGGCAGCCGTGCAAATCCCTGGAGGTATTCTTATTATTTCACTTGATCTAATCGATTACTCACTTGCAGAAATAAGTAGATTAGTGGAGGAAAACAATGCGAAAATTCTAAGCAGTATTGTAGTAGAGGATCCGCTGGACAATAGAAAAATAAAACTTACCATTAAGGTTAATCAATTGGACCTTACCCGCATTGTAGCAACCCTGGAGCGTTTTGATTATAAAATAATAGGTCGCTATCAGGAAGACAAAAAAGACTTTGAAGACAAAGACAGGATCGACATGTTAATGCGATACCTCAACATCTAGAATAAGAAGGAAAACTTTTTATTTGACCCCACTGCTATGCGAATTGGAATTCATGGAAAAGAAGTAAAAGGGCAACAAGTAAAATTCATAGAGAATTTTTTAGAAACTTTGGTCTCCAACAAAGTTGATGTAAGAGTTTCGTCCAAGTTTTTGAAATACCTCAAGTCTCCTCGGGTATCTCAATTCAAGCTAAAACCCTTTGATCTGGGTGATAATCTAAATCGATTAGATGCATTTATTTCCCTTGGTGGTGATGGAACATTATTGGATTCCATAACTTATTTAGGGAAGAATGAAACTCCTATAATGGGGATTAACACAGGAAGAATGGGTTTTCTTTCTACGATAAGTAGAGATGAAACAGAGAAAGCTATTGAACATTTGTTAAAGGGCACTGTACAAACGGATACACGAACAGTGCTTTCTTTAGAGACAGACAAAAAGCTTTTTAATGGGCTGAACTTTGCCTTAAATGATTTTACAATCATTAAAAAGGATACATCTTCGATGATCAACATTCACGTGTTTGTGGATAATGAATTATTGAATTCTTACTGGGCTGATGGAATTATTGTATCCACACCAACTGGGTCGACAGGATATTCGCTTAGTTGTGGCGGGCCTCTATTGTATCCTCGTTCTGAAAGTTTTGTAATTACTCCTGTGAGTCCTCACAACCTTACAGCAAGGCCAATTGTTATTTCTGATAATTCTGAGATTAGTTTTCATATAGAAGGGCGAAGCAAAAAGTTTCTTATTTCGCTGGATTCGCGAGTGGAAGCAATCGATGGTTCCGTCAATTTAAAAGTGAAAAAGGCGAAGTTTAAAGTTCAATTGATTCAAATGCCGGGACAGCATTATTTCAAAACCCTCCGCCAGAAGCTCAATTGGGGGTTAGATATAAGAAATTAATTTATAGATTTGTAGTTGGCAAATTCTCTTTCCTATGAGAAAATTATGGTTGGTAGTACTTTCTTTATCACTATTAATAATAGTGACACCTGAGGCGGAGGCCCAGTTGAATAGAAAGTCAATTAAGAAGAACAATAAGCGAATTGCGAGTTACCGCGGTAGAAAGACTTCTTTTGGTAAAGAGAAAAGATATAATTCCATAGGACTTTCTTTGAATGCGGTTAACTATTATGGTGACCTTGCCCCACGCCCACAGCGAGTAAGTACGGATATCTCCTTTACTCGACCCGGTATTGGCCTTTCTTTTATTCATCGTTTTGGGCCTAGATATAGCGTAAAAGGTGAATTTATGTATGCTACTATCAAAGGGTCAGATACTGATTCAGCCGATCCAGGAGACCTGGAAAATGGAATTTTTAGGTACCAACGAAATTTATCTTTCAGAAACAGAATCAAAGAGTTATCCGTTGTAGCTGTTTTTGATCTTTTTGAAAATCAATCCACATACATAAGTAGAGTGAGGTGGACGCCCTATGCATTTTTAGGGGTGGCAGCATTTCATCACAACCCACAAGCCCAAGCTCCCGCCACTGATTTAAATGGTAATCCGCTGGCACAAGCCGGCCAATGGGTTGATTTAAGACCATTGGGAACAGAGGGCCAAAACGCTACACTACTTGATACAGATGTAAATGTGGGTATAAAACCTTATAAACAAATTCAGGTTGCCATACCATTCGGTATAGGCGCTCGTTTTAGACTCAACGAGGTAATGGATCTGTGGGCGGATATTGGTTTTAGATACACATTCACAGATTACTTGGACGATGTAAGCCAGAACTATGTTGATTTAGGAGTATTTGGAAATGATGAATTGGCCAAAGCAATGTCTTATAGAACCAATGAGTTGGGTGCACCTACCAATGTGCAGACATATCTTGCAAGAGATGGGCAAACCTATACGGTGCAGGCAGGTTATGGTAGTGAGTTCCCAGATAATCTCAGAGGAAGTAAGTCTGACAGAGACATCTATATGGTTACAAGTATCAGGCTTTCAATCATTCTCGGAGCAACTTTCCACAAGGCAAAATTCAGATAATTGATGCTGAATAGGGTAAGCGCAATAGGTGTGATCCTGATCATTGGACTGATTTTTTCTCCAAAAGCATTTTCTCAAATTTCACAGCGCTCGGAACTAGGTTTTGGTATTGGCACCTTTACTTATACTGGAGATCTTTCACGAACATATAATTTTGTGAACTCCAGGCCAGCAGCCACAGCATTTTATAGAGCCAACATTAGCAAAGTCATTAGTTTTAAAACAGCCCTCACGGGAGGTAAGTTAGCGGCATCAGATGAAAGGGCTCCTCTTGATGCCTTTGCAAGGCAAAGAGATGCTTCTTTTAATATCTTTTTGCTAGAAGGCTCTGCAACTTTTGAATATCATTTCCTTGATTGGAGAGACGATAAAAGAAGATTGAGATTCACCCCATATTTGTTTGCTGGGATTGGATTGTTTGGCATTTCAGGTGTACAAGCAAAGACCGAGGAGTATAGCAATATGCAGGTTAGCATTCCCTTTGGCGGAGGTATGAAATACGTGCTTAATCCCAAGTGGTACATCGCATTTGAATTGGGGATTAGAAAAACATTCTTCGATTATCTTGATAACGTTTCTGACGAAAATGCGGCCTTTAAAAATTACCAATACGGAAACAAATACGATTACGATAATTATTTTTTTACAGGCGTTTCAATAACTCGCACATTCTACGATATACCCTGTGCAACTAATCCTTATAGGTAGCCGTCTTAATTTTAACCATTTAGTGCTAACAGGTAGCGTTTAGAGAGGTTGGTATCGCCTTGTGAAAAGTTTGAAAAATAGGCTATTTTTGCTGCCTTGTGGCCACTTCTAAAGAAGATATAGACCCTAATAATTTACCTCGTCATATAGCCGTTATCATGGATGGTAACGGAAGGTGGGCGAAAGGGAAAGGAGCTGCCCGTATTTTTGGGCACCGTAACGCTATTCAGGCAGTAAAAGATGTTACTGAGGGGTGTGGAGAGTTAGGCATTAAATACCTCACTTTATACGCGTTTAGTACAGAAAATTGGGGGAGGCCAAAGGAAGAAGTTGACGGTTTAATGGAATTGTTAGTGAATACGTTAAAAAAAGAGATTAATTCGCTACATGAAAATAAAGTTAAACTAAAGACGATAGGTGATATTGGCCATTTGCCCCAGGCATGTCAAGATAACCTAAGTGAGGCCATAGAGGCGACAAAGGATAATCCGGGTTTGACACTGATTCTTGCACTTAGTTACAGTGGCAGATGGGAAATAACGGAGGCAACAAAGGCCATCGCTAATGACGTGAAGATGGGTAAAGTGAATGCTGATGAAATTGATGAGGAATTGATTTCTTCCTATTTAAAAACTAAGAATATACCGGATCCTGAGTTGTTAATAAGGACAAGTGGCGAGATGAGGGTGAGCAATTTTTTACTTTGGCAGATAGCGTATACCGAATTGTTCATTACTAAAACATTGTGGCCTGACTTTCGAAGAGAAAATTTATATGAAGCTATCTGTGCATACCAAGCAAGGGACAGAAGATTTGGAAAAGTAATAGAAAGAACTGTGTAACCTGATGAGAAGAATCTTACCCCTAATCTTATTATTTTTTGTTTTGGCTATCCATACTGCCAATGGGCAGTTTAGGCAAAGTCGCCAGCAAGAAACTGTCCAATTATCTGAGAATTCGCTCAACTATGCTAACCCGGTAGAGTACACTATCGGTGGAATAGAAGTAACAGGCTTGGACATTTTGGATAAAAGTGCAATGATCTCTCTGACTGGATTGAAAGTGGGAGATAAAATAAAAATTCCTGGGGAAAAGGTAGCAGGAGCGATTAGAAAATTATGGAAACATGGACTGGTAGGTGATGCCTCCATTCTTGTTGATAAAATTGAAGACGGAAATGTTTTTCTTACCATTGCCTTATCAGAGCGCCCCCGGCTAATTGATTTTTACTTTACCGGGATAAGCGGATCGAAAGAATCAACGTTGAAGCAAGAACTTACATTGATCAGAGGAAAGATTGTAAATGATGCAATGATCCGTAATACTGAACTGTCTGTGAAAAAATTCTTTTCAAAGAAAGGATTTCTGAATACAGAGGTGAAGGTGCTTCAGGAATCAGATACTTTAAATCGTGGAGGAGTTAAGCTAAGAATTGCTGTTGACTTGAAGGCCAAGGTTAGAATTCACGATGTAATTTTTGAAGGGAATGAAGAAATTCCTTCAGCTAAACTGAAGAAGAAATTAAAGAAGACAAAAGAGCATGCGCGCATCACATTGCATAGAACGATATTAGGTAGTGCTCTTGGGTTTAAGCCAAGTCAAATAAAACTGCGTGCTGATTCCACCAGAGATCTATCGTGGAGAGAAGTAAAGGAGTTTATTAATTATAATGTCAAGCTCAATGTGTTTGCTACATCAAAATTCATTGAGCCTGAATTTGTAGAGGATAAGCTAAAACTTATTGACTACTATAATTCGTTAGGATACAGAGATGCTGAAATTATTAGTGACACTGTTGTCAAGCATTCGGATAACAGCATTGATGTTAAAATAGCGGTGAAGGAGGGCAGGAAGTATTACTTCCGAAACATCAATTGGACTGGAAATTATATCTATACCGCTAACACCCTTGATCGAATTTTAGACATTAAAAAAGGAGATGTATACAATAAAGAACTCATTGATAAAAAGACCAATTTCAACCCAAAGGGGCCAGATATTAGTGGCCTTTATATGGATGATGGATACTTGTTTTTCAGGGTAACTCCCGTTGAGGTAGCAGTGGTTGGTGATTCCATTGATATTGAGATGAGAATTTTTGAAGGCGATCAAGCTACTATAAAGAATGTGTGGATAGCTGGAAATGAGAGAACCAGTGAGCATGTAATACGCAGAGAACTAAGTACTGTACCGGGTCAAAAATTCAGACGATCGGATATAATAAGAACGCAACAGCAGTTGTCGCAGATGGGATTCTTCAATCCTCAGACCATCAAACAAGACATTCAACCTAATCCTGCAGACGGCACAGTGGATATAGGATGGGAGCTTGAAGAACAATCAAATAACCAGATTCAACTTTCCGGTGGATGGGGAGGTGCTTTTGGTTTTGTAGGCACAGTAGGGCTTACTTTTAATAACTTCTCTATACGTAACGTTCCTAACCTTAAGAAGTGGAAGCCACTGCCAACTGGAGATGGACAGAGACTTTCCCTAAGTGCTCAAGCGAATGGAGCCTCGTATCAGAGCTATAGTTTCTCATTTACAGAGCCATGGTTGGGCGGGAAAAAGCCTAACTCGTTTACAGTGGCACTGAACAAATCAGTTTCTCGTTTGGCCACATCAACATTTGAAGTAACTGATGCGGTATCATTGAAACAAAGTGGAATTACTGTCGGACTTGGAAGAAGATTGGAGTGGCCTGATAATTATTTCTCTCTTACCAATTCACTTTCCTTTTTGGAATACAAATACAAAGGGAATTACTTTCAGTCATCAGTACTGCCTGCTGAAGGCAAAACATATAGTCTGAAGTTGGAGACCGTATTGTCAAGAAATAGTATTGATAGTCCTATGTACCCTACTCAGGGATCCACTCTTTCATTGAGCGCTTCTCTTACTCCACCTTGGTCTCGATTTAGAGATGAAAGTTATTTGCAAGATATCAACAAGCAGTTTCAATGGATAGAAATGCACAAGTGGATGTTTGATGCAAAGTTTTACATCAAATTATTGGGCAGTTCAAAACCTGAAGGACGTAGCCTTGTGTTGGAAACAAAAGCGCACTTTGGATTTATTGGGCAGTACAATAAGAAACTCACCCCAAGTCCATTTGAGAGATTCCTAGTGGGTGGTGATGGATTGGCAGGAGGATTTAATTCTTATGTATTGGGTCAGGATATTATCGGATTGAGAGGTTATGAAAATAACTTGATTACGCCACCATTTTATGCCGCGCGTTCTTCGGGTGGTTTATCCGGAAAGATCGAAGGGGGTATTGTTTATGACAAATTTGGTGTAGAGTTGAGATACCCTATTTCTTTGAGTCAGGCAGCCACTATTTACTTACTGTTGTTTGGTGAGGGGGGTAACAATTGGGACAATTATTTGGAATTCAATCCGTTTCAAATCTACAAATCGGCCGGAGTTGGAGCTAAGATATTCATGCCTGCTTTTGGACTTATTGGGGTGAACTGGGCTTATGGTTTTGATACTTTGCCTGGAGCTACTCAAAAGAGCGGAGCTCAATTTCACTTTACTATCGGCCAGCAAATCAGATAGAAATGCGACCAACCCTGCTAATTTTAGCACTTTTTGTTTCCGGCCTGAATTTTGCAAATGCTCAGAAGTTCGGTTATGTTGACACGGACTTTATCCTGAGCAAAATACCTGATTATCGTAAAGCCCAGGATGAAATAGACCGCTTGTCTGCAGCGTGGCAGAAGGAAATTGAAGAGATGCAGAAGGGAGTTGAAGGGATGTACAACGCTTTTGAGGCAGAGCAGGTACTTCTTACGGAGGAGATGAGGCAGGAACGCACAACTGAAATTGAGAAGAAGGAGGCGGAGCTGAAGGAGTACCAAAGAAAGGTTTTCGGATTTGGAGGCCTGTTTTTTTTGAAAAAACAAGAATTGATTAAACCTTTGCAAGACAAGGTATTTGAAGCGGTGGAGAAAGTAGCCAAGTCAAACAGGTTGACAATAATTTTTGACAAGGCAGGAGAGTTGGTAATGATTTATACTGACCCCAGACATGACTATACCGACTTTGTGTTAGAAGAACTTGGATTAGGAGACCCAAATGATCAGATCAAATAAACTAAATACAATTAATACGATGAGAAACTTTTTGATTTTATTCCTTATTGGATGCGCGAGTTTTGCAGCTCAAGCTCAAACACCCGCCCAGAAAATAGGGTATGCTGATTGGGATTATATTTTTAGCCAATTGCCAGAGTATAAGCAGATAGAAGCTGAGTTGAAAACACATGGAGATCAACTCCAAAATCAGCTTCAAGCAAAGTACAAAGACTACGAAACTAAATTGAAGGCCTATCAGGCTGGAGCTGCTACAATGGTAGACGCGATAAGAAGGGACAAGGAAACTGAGTTGACCCAGTTACAGGAAAACATTCAAAAGTTTCAGCAGGATGCACAAACCTCTATCCAGACTAAACAAGATCAATTGATGAGCCCTGTTTTCAATAAAGTAGGAAAAGCAATCGAGGATGTTGCCAAAGAACAAGGCTATTCATTTATCATGAACCCACAGTTAATCGGTGGTGGTGATATTTTGCTTTATAGCGATGAGCAATATGATATCTCAGATCAGGTATTGAAGAAAATGGGAGTGACTCCCAAGCCAGCAGCTAATAATACAAACTAGACGTATTTAGTTTATGCAATACTAAACCCTGTCATCGACAGGGTTTTTTTGTTACTTTACTTTTATGAGAATTCCTCCGATAAGCAAAGGCCAAACAATAGGCATTGTGGTTCCAGCCCGAAAGGTGGATCACGAAAAGCTCCGGGAAGGGATAAGAGTTATTGAATCGTGGGGACTGAAAGTGGAGTTAGGAAAGTATTGCTTTGAAAAGGATAATGCCTACTTAGCTGCTTCTGATGCAGAACGGCTAAGCGACTTTCAACACATGTTAGACAGTCCATCAGTTGATGCAATCTTCTGTGCTAGAGGAGGTTACGGGACCACTCGTATTCTTGATCAACTTGATTTTAGCGCATTTATAAAGCATCCGAAATGGATTTTGGGGTTTAGTGACATTACTGCATTACACCTCAAGTTGCATCAATTGGGAGTGCCAAGTATCCATGGGTGTATGCCCACGCAATTTTCAAATGCTGATCATTCAGTTTCTATAGAACATTTAAAACAACTATTGTTTTCTGATCAACCCATTGAAGTTTCAGCGCCCTCAAACCAGCACAATAGAAAAGGTGAGGCTTCAGGAATTATTATTGGAGGGAATTTATCACTAGTTATCGACTCGCTGGGCACATCTACAGAACCAGATACAGTTGGTAAAATTTTAGTGCTTGAAGAGATTGATGAACAGCTATACAAAATCGATAGGATGTTTACACAACTGAAACGAGCAGGAAAGTTGTCTCAACTTGCAGGATTGGTCATCGGACACATGACAGACTTAAAGGATACTGAGCTTCCTTTTAATCATTCGATAGAAGACCTGGTCTTAAACAAAGTTTCTGAGTACAAGTACCCGATTGGTTTTAATTTTCCAATTGGTCATGAGTCGCCTAACCTACCGTGGCGACATTCTTCTTCTGCTCAACTTGAGGTTACCAGTGAGTATTCGAAGCTCATGGTTGATTAAACTACTCTCTATCCATGGAGAGAATCACTTCTTTTTTAGGCATCCTTATTCCAAGGGCATACTGAAAAGTAACTGATCCATCGGGCTGAGTTTTCATTATTGGCAGAGTGTATAACAGCGAGTCCCTTCCAATCTTTTGAATATTATCTGTCAATTCAGCATTAGTAGCAGAGATATACGCTTCAATTAATTGCTGCTCAATTTCCATTAACAAAGAATCACCAGGAGCTAGAGGGTAAATTTTCACGTGATATTTTTCCTGTAGCTTTCTGGTATGAGTCTCATCTGTGTTTTGGGACTCCTGTTCCTGTATCTCTTTAGAAATAGTCCGTCCGTATTGATAGGCTGCTTCCGTTATATCCGCATCAGAGATTTTTACAATTTCTTGGGCTTTCATTCCTTCTTGCATTTCCTTTTTCTGCTCATCGGTAAGTCTACCTTGGCAGGACAAAATCGTTAATAGAAGTAGTGGCAATAACTTTTTCATATACAATTTAATCTTTTACAAAGGTAGTTCTGGATCACCCACACTCAAACCTTTTCCCCAAATAGGCTGGCTCAAAGTCAATTGCTAACTTTGCTCCGCATTTTTGAAATATGATTAGAAAACTAGAAGAAATAAAGGATCGGTTTGAGGAGATAGGTCAACTGCTTATGCAGCCTGATTTGATGAAAGATCAAAAGAAATTCATGCAATTGAGCAAGGAATATCGTGATTTGGAGAAGCTGGTTATTAAGTATAAAACCTATCAGGGGGTGTTGAACGACCTTAAACACGCCAAAGATGTGCTAGAAAAAGAAAAGGACGCAGAGCTGAGGGAACTGGCTAAAATGGAATTGGAGGAGCTGGCGCCAAAGAAAGAGGCAATAGAAGAAGATCTTAAGCTACAGCTCATGCCCAAGGATCCTAACGATTTCAAAAATGCAGTCCTAGAAATACGGGCCGGTACCGGAGGAGATGAGGCGGCCATTTTTGCGGGTGACCTTTATCGCATGTACGAGCGCTTTTGTGACGAACGAAAGTTGAAAATGACTGTGTTAGATGTAACGGAAGGAACTGCCGGAGGCTACAAAGAGGTAATTGCCGCTGTTGAGGGAGAAGGTGCTTATGGATTATTAAAATTTGAATCGGGTGTACACCGGGTACAACGTGTACCCGATACCGAAACGCAGGGTCGTGTGCATACCTCAGCAGCTTCTGTGGTGGTATTGCCTGAAGCTGAAGAGGTAGATGTAGTTATCAATCCTGCGGACATTGAGGTGCAGACATCACGCTCTGGCGGTGCTGGCGGGCAAAATGTAAACAAAGTGGAAACCAAGGTGCAAATGACACATAAGCCTAGTGGTATTGTAGTTACTTGTCAGATTGAAAGGTCGCAATTGGGTAACAAGGAGCGGGCCATGCAGATGTTGAGAACGAAGCTTTATGAGATAGAAGTGGAGAAGCAAGCTTCCCAAATAGGAGCAGCAAGAAAGTCTCAGGTGCGTAGTGGAGACCGCTCCGAAAAGATACGGACTTATAACTATCCGCAAAGCCGAGTTACCGATCACCGAATAGGATATACCCAATACAACTTACCTGCGGTAATGAATGGTGAAATAAATGAGTTTGTTGAAAAACTAAAGATTGCAGAGACTGCCGAAAAAATGACAGAAGCGAAATAACTTAGTTATCGTTATCTGCTTCGTCAGCTTTCTTTATCTGTTCGTCCAAAATTTCGTCAATGATTTTCATCTGACGCTCGTCAATAGTTTGGTCGACCCTCGCCTGCTTTTTCATGTAGCGGAACATGGCGTTCTTTTTGATTTCGTAAGCGATGAAGACCGTATATGAATTTGTTTTTTCATTGAAGTACTTCTCCTGCCCCATTTTCCTTAGGTCGGCAATCTGAGTGTTCATGGTTTGGCGCACCAAACTCTGAAACTTATCCGCCACATCTGCTCCACTTTCATTTTCTCTTTGTCCTAAATACTGGTCGGCCACTTGCTTCATTGTGGTGTTTACCTGACCTGCTAATTGGGCTTTTGCGGCAATGTCTGCTTTTCCCAAGGCAATATTGTCCTGAGAGCTTTCTCCCTTGCCTGTGCCCCTAAACCATCTGTTGTTGGATTCATATGCATTTCCCCTGAAGGGCTCTTTCACTTTTTTGCCAAACGGGCTGGAAGAACATGAGGCCATTGTGGCGATTACACCGATTAAAATTATAGGAAGGTATTTCATGAAATTTGAGCGTTAAATCCTGCTCTAAAAGTACGAAAAATTATGCCAGACTTTTAGGTATGACCAGTTGCCATCGAAAGGCCCATTTCCATGTAAGGGTGTAATTTTTAACCCCCGCATCTTTGAGAATGGATTCTATATCGGACTTGTGAAAAGAGCGCAGTACAGAAACAGGAGCATCAAACTGAACCATGGATGATTTGGAAAACCATTTTGTAAGTAGGCGAATAGAATGGTAGGCAAACCAATGTCTGTGAAGGTCATTAATCACAACTCCCACCCTGCTTTGACTTACAATTGACCGTATGAGTTGGGCAAGCTCTTGATTGTTGAAGTGATGAGTAAATAATGTGGCGATTATGATGTCATATTTGATCGCCTGAAATTCTTCAGAAAACACATTTTGTGTTTTGTAGGTTATCTCTTCAAAAGTTTTGGTGTTGTTCTTTGCCAATTTGATGATGTGGGGATTGGCATCTACTCCGGTCAAGGCCAGGGCAAGGTTTTTTCCTTTTCCCCAACGGGCAATTTCTTTCAGCACATCGCCTCCTCCGCAACCAATGTCAGCGATGGTAATTTTATCATTGCCGAGTTTATCTTTTACTAATTTTTTTATTCCGTTTAATGTTACTGCGTTTCCGCCAAGCCATCGGTTGATGATTTCAAGTTCCTTTAAGGTTTGGGAAACTACTTCACCTGAGCAGTGAAGGTCGTCCATGATTTCAATTATTTCTGCCCGGTGAGAAAACCTTGAGGCCATAATTATGTATACGCTATGGATAGAACCAAACTCTCAAGCGTAAGCCCTGGGCCGAAGCCAAAACTTAGAATTTTTTTATCGTGATCCTGAGGGGTAAGGCTGTTACAAATCTCTTGCAATACAAACAGCACAGTTGGAGATGACATATTGCCGTATTTTTTCATCACTGCATAGGAGAATCTGTTGTCAGATTTTTTCAAACCAAGCTCATTTTCAATGGCTTCTAAAATTTTCTTTCCTCCCGGATGGATTGCATAATAATCGATGTCATTTTTTTGAAGTTGATTAGCAGCCAGAAGAGAAGTTGTTAAACTTTTTATGCCTTGTTGTATGATTTCGGGCACGTAACTGGAAAGCTTCATTTCAAACCCATAGTCACCGATGGCCCAAGCCATGTCTTCCCTACCGTTTGGAGCAATATCACAGAATGAGTTGCCTACTTTCAAACTTAAATGTTTTCTTGGAGCGGCTTCTACAAGCAACGCAGCAGACCCATCTGCAAAAAGGGCATTGGCGAGTTTGTTGTCTTCTGTATTTTCTTTTTGAAAATGAATACTGCATAATTCTGTACAAACAATTAAAACCTTAGCATTTAGATCTTGGGTGCAAAATGAATCGGCAACACGGATGGCATTAAAGGCTGCGTAACACCCCATGAAATTGATGCTGGTACGCTGAATAGTGGAGCTGAGCTGAAGTTCATTTACCAGTGCCAAGTCCAACCCTGGGGCAAACATTCCCGTGCAACTTACCACTATAAGATGAGTGATTTCTGTGCTGCTAAAATCACTTACTTTATTCAAACAATTAAAAGTTGCTTGCTTACTAATGTCTGTTGCTTGTTCGCGATACAACTCCATTCGGGACTTGGTAGAGGGAAAGGGTTCGAAGTTTTTTGAGTTGGAGAAAAATTTGAATTGTTGCTCCTTTCCGTAATCTTCTAAAACAGTATATCGGGTTTCAATACCTGTAGCGCGATACAATACTTTGAGTTGTTCTGCTTCATCACGACTAAGCTGCATTGCCTTTATCATAAAATCAGCAATCTGACTTTGCTTGAATTTATAAGAGGGATTTGAAGTGCCTATGGAGGTGATATAGCTCATCTATCAATATAAACCAAAATAACCTAACTTAGTTAAAATGGTATTCAAGTATGTTTTCACTAAGCACCTGGCTTCACCTGCGTTTTCCGTTTTCATTTTTTTTGATGCCAGTGTATTTTTTTGCTTTGGCACATTCTCCAAACTTTACGGAATCAAGAATTATTTGGTCGTTCTTAATTATTCACCTATTGCTGTACCCTGCTAGTAATGGGTATAACAGTTATTTTGATAAGGATGAAAAAAGTATTGGTGGTCTTAAGAATCCTCCCCCAGTAGAGAGAGGTCTTTACTTTGTTTCCTTGCTGCTAGATGCTGCAGCCATTTTACTCGCCCTAAAAATCAGTGTGCTCTTTGCATCTATGCTGTTTATTTATGGACTGGCATCCAAAGCTTATAGCCATCCCTCGATCAGATTGAAGAAGATGCCTATTTTAGGTTGGCTTGTAACAGGATTCTTTCAAGGGTTTTTTACTTTTCTTATGTGTTATGAAGGGATTAATGCATTTGGACTAAGTGGAATTTTCAAAATTAATATTATGATTCCCGCATTCCTTACCAGCATAATGCTTTTAGGAAACTATCCAATGACACAAATTTATCAACACGAAGAGGACAGCAAGCGAGGAGATAAAACTTTAAGCATTCTATTGGGCATTAAGGGAACATTTGTTTTTACGGCTATTGTATTCGCCATTGCCACTTTAGGATTTGCATTATATTTTGTCTTTTTCTTTAAAGTCAAATACGCTGTTATATTCGTGGCTTCACTAGCGCCAGTTCTGCTTTATTTTTTTCTCTGGTTTTTTCAATCCCAAAAAAATATAGAGGTAGTAAATTATTCTAGAACCATGTGGCTCAATTTCATTTCAGCCATTTGCTTGAATGGATTTTTTATTTATTTCTTCCTCGATTTTAGCCAGGTGATACAGGCTGTAAAAGCAGGATTTTAGCTCGTTAGAATGGCTTTCCATGCGATTTTGAGATAAGATACTGAGCCAATGGCTTAAAGTTTTGCGCCAGGCCTACTGCCAGATTGGAAGCAAAAGTGGATCCAAAAAGATTTTGCAATTGCCGGCCTACGCGCAACCGTGCAGCAAACTGTTGTTGCCATTCTTTAGTGTAAGAAGCTTCAAGCTCTTCTCTTGATGGAGATTCGTTCTTACAAAATTGTGCAATGTGACCTGAAATAATTTTGGCCGAGTGAATAGCCATGGCCATTCCATTGCCGCACAAAGGAGTGATCATGCCTGCGGCATCACCCGCCATTAATATATGATTTTCAACTGGCCCTTTTGCCTCGAATGAGATTTCATTGATGGTTTCAGGCGAGGTGAAAACAAACTCTGCATTTTTGAAAATGTTTTTCAGGAAAGGGTTCCTAAAAAGAATTTGCTCTTCTAATGCATTGATGCTTCCGGCTTTTTTTAGATTATCTCTGTGGCTTAGGTAACATAGATTTGAAATGCCATTTTCAACATTGCTGATTCCACAATAGCCATCTTTAAAATTATGTAAGGCGATTAGGTCATCAGGATGGTCAATTGTTATATGATATTTGACGCCAACATAAGGGGATCTTTTTTTTATAAAATTTCTACCCATGTTTACATCCAATCGGGACCGTTTGCCATAGGAACCTACCACCACATCTGTAGTAAATGATTTTTTGGTTGTTGAAAGTGTAAACTGATTTTCCTGAAAGTCTATTTTATTCACCTCAGTATTGTGATGCACCTCTACACCTTCCTGAACGGCCTTTTGGGATAACCAATTATCGAAACTAAACCGACTAATACCAAAGCCACCAAGATCCAATGGCATTACAACTGATTTTCCATTAACTGAAGTGAGTTGAAATTTTTTTATTTGCGGGGGCTCAAATTCGTCAGGATATAAATTCAGTGATTTTAAAAAGGGAACAGTTTCGTTGGAAATGTATTCTCCACACACCCTGTGAAACGGGTAAAGCTTCTTTTCAAAGAGTTGGACAGGAATGTTTTTCCGCACCAATTGAATGGATGTTAGTAATCCGGAGAGCCCCCCACCAATAACTGCGACTTTTTTCAATTGAAATATTGGTTTTCAGCGTTAAAACAATGTTGTGGAAAATATGTTGATATTGATGCCATACTTTTCGCTTTATTCGCGTTATAAACTTAACTCAAATCGGTTACCGTAGGGCTTGAGGGGAGATAAAAAGGTGTCTAAAGTTGGATATGCAATCAGAACTAAAAAGTAAGAGAGTTTTTCAAGACCTCAATGTATTATTGGTTGGAAACAATCCAATAGAGTTAAGTAAGGTTTTTGACAACATCCGAAATGTTCCGGGAAGTCGGATATTAACTGAAATCGCGTTTGATATAAAAACAATCATTGAACGTTTGGTCAACTTTCGCCCCAACTACATTCTCATAGACGATAACATAGGAAAAGTAGCATTGAAAAATGCTGTTAAGATGTTAGGTAAAGACAGAAAGACAAAAGATGTCCCCATTGCTATACTTAAAAATTCAAATTACGAAGAGGTGTTCAGTGTAGGTGTGATGGATTATATCCTGAAAGAAAATATAAACGGACAGTCTCTGTATACTGCGCTTTCCAACTCCTTAAAGTTCAGAAGAACCCAACTTTATATGTATAAAGCATTAAAGAAAAGGACGCGTCAATTGAAAAGATTAGCCCGTAATTAAATTTGATTGACTAGTCGGAATTCGATTTTTATTCTGGCTCCGTCTCTGTTCACCTCCAATGCAATTCGCTTTCCCTCTTTCGAATTGAAGTACCCGTTGACATGATTTAAATCAATATTAGAGGTTTCTGTACCATTAATGGACATGATTAAATCACCTTCTTTCAGCCCGGCCAACTCACCAGGTGAGCCACTCCTAAGATTTGTTATTTCGTACGCTCTTAAACGGGCTCCTTTCGCTTTTATAATAAGGCCACCCATATCATAATTAAATTCCTTCTTGTAGGAAGCATTCTTTTTTATGTAAATCTCTTCTTCTGGGAAATTGAAAATGACGCTGAATCGACTTAGAATCTCACCACCAAGTGCCCCGTTTCTACGGATAGATTCGCTCTTAAAAAACGTGTCAGAATAACTCTCTGGATCAGGAAAGTTGGCAATGATATTTCCAATTTTATAACTGCCTAATTCTAGCGCATTAATCCTTCCAATCCTGCCGGTAATTTCTCCCCCTAGCCCTCTTCCGATAACACTTTCAATGTTCTTTTCAGGGACTTTTATTGCTGGGTCAGAATCTTGTTCAAGCACCAATCCGTGACTGGCTCCGGTGTCCATTAAGAGTTTTACCTCCAACTCTGTATTGTCATTAAGTTTTGCCTTGGCCAGCAAAAAAGGCTTGGTATCCTCTATCACAATTTTCATGGTTTGATACCTTCTCTTTTTTTTGAAGCGTTCAGGAGAGAGAAGAACAATTCTTTTTTTATGATAGTCCATGCGCACTATAAATCGGCTGAAAAGCTCGTAGCCCAATATGCCATGCACTTCCGTCCCCAGATAGTTTCTTAGCTCGAGGTAATCTTTTTCAAGTACCAACATAGAGTGCCCTTCTCCATGTACACCTGGCAAATCCAACGTAACATTATCCGTCACAAAGGCATCTACTAATTTTTCTCCTCCTGGCCCTGAAATGAAAATTTCTTTTGAATAGGTAAGGCCTAAAATGTCGCTGTATGTTTTTTGGGTCAGCACTGTTGTGCGCACACCCGTATCAAGAATGAATTTGAGCGGAGCCTGGTTATTGAGAACAACCGGAATTACAACCATGTTGTTCATGATCTCCACGGGGATGATGACTTTTTTCTTACCGTCTTCAACCCTAAATCCAGAATGCTGCGAAAAACAGATTGTGGTAAAGGACAGGAAAAAATACGACAGTATAACTTTCAGCATAGGCACCCCTAAGACTCTAAACTATAGAAAAATTAAGAATTTAAACGTTCGGAGCGCCTAGTTTGGCTAGTAGATTTTGGGGTATTTTTTCAACAATGAGCATGTCCATATGGCTTTGTTGAAGAAATCCCTCTTCCACCATCGTTTTCATTTGAATATGAAGGTGATCAAAAAAGGAGTTGATGTTAAGTAAACCAACCGGTTGTGAGATAAGTCCGAGTTGTTTCCAGGTAAGAATTTCTGCAAGCTCGTCAAGGGTGCCCCAACCGCCAGGCAGAGCGATAAAAGCGTCAGAAAGATCAGCCATTCTTTTCTTTCTTTCATGCATACTCTTCACTACTTCTAATTGGGTAACGCCCTGGTGCCCCAATTCTCTTTCCATTAGAAAATCGGGAATTATACCAATCACTTTGCCTGAGCCGGACAATACTTCATCCGCGACTACCCCCATGAGGCCGATATTTCCGCCTCCGTAAACCAAAGAGCAATTGAATTCCAACAATGCCTGACCAAGGGCGCGGGCAGCCTCTTTGTAGATAGGGCTATTACCTGGGCTTGATCCGCAGAAAACACATACATTCATATGGGGCAAATCTCCGCAGAGTGCCTCAATGCTTTATGTCATGCTCGTTATCGCTTACCATCTTGTTGGGGAAGACCCAGGGTGAAATGATGGCAAGTACAAAAAGGGCGATTACAACTGAAATTGCTGGCATATTATTCTTACTTTCAGAAGTAAAGTTAATGACATACTTGGAAATCCACAGAAGTGGGAGAAAAAAGTTGAGACTGCAACCATTTCTTATTACTGAGAGTTAATACCATTTGTAGGTATCTTTGGTTCTTGAGTAAATAAAAATCACCTGATGAAAAAGTTTCTGATCGTTTCGGGTATTCTGTTTTTGATCATTTTGAGCGCTCTCGCCTATATCCGCTTTTATTATACTAAAACCTTTAGTCCGGAGGCTACAGCCGAGTACAGTCAGAACGGTACTAACCTTTCGGTTTTTTACAACCGACCTTCAAAAAAAGGGAGGGCTATATTTGGAGAGCTTGTCCCTTTTGGATCAATCTGGCGAACCGGTGCCAATGAAGCTACGATATTCAGAACGAATAAAGACCTTGTTATTAAAGGTCAACAGCTAAAAGCCGGAACCTACTCACTCTGGACGATTCCGGGGGAACAAACCTGGGAGGTTATTTTCAATAGTGAGAACGGGCAATGGGGGGTTAATTTTAATGGTGAAGCTAACAAAGACCCTATAAAAGACGTGCTAACGGTGGAAGTACCGGCATTGACCCACGATAAGGAATTCGAGCAGTTTACAATTTCAATTGAGCAGGTAGGAGAAGACCTTGAGCTTATCTTGTTGTGGGATAAAACTGTTGTGGTAGTACCTATTAGTGTTGATTAAACCCTACTGATCAACAATCAATTTTACTTTAGTTTTTCTGCTCTCAGCAATTGCTTCAGGTACCGCTTTGTTGGTGAAGCTAATATTCTGGGCAGTAGCGCCATCCTTAATTAGAAAATCAATAACGACTTTTGCCTGCGCCTCAGTTCTATTGTTGTGGTAAGTTTTTTTAATCGCTACAGAATCTACAAGAATAGTTTTAAAAGCTATTTTTCTGATGGAGTCGATTTGAGCCATAAAAGAAGTGTCCTCTTCAATAGCAACGATAGTGGAATCTGCCTGAGCTTGCACATCTTTTAATGAATCATGTTCATTGATTACAATGAGCAAAGAATCCAGCTTTACAGTATCGGCAACTTGTTTGGGGATAGCGTAATGAATAGTGTCAATAATCACTTCGGTTAAATCTGGATTTGATCGCAGAGAATCAGTAATGTAGCCTTGCAGGGTAATATCCAATACAAAATTTTTATCGGGATTTCCTTTTATCATTCTGCCCAGCCTTCTTAAACTTTGGGTAGCACTGGCAGATAAATTTGCAGTAGTAGGCTCAAATTCAATTCCCAAATTCAATTCTGTTCCCTTGGCAAGGGGCTTTATCACAGCCTCTACCTTGTCGGACATAGGTATTTGATCGGAGGTAAAGTCATACGTTTTGGAAAAGAATGTAAAATTATCTTTTTCCGGTTCTATGGAGAGATTGTAGACAGCTCCCTCCTTTAAGTAGAAGTTAAAGGTGCCATCTTTTTCAGGGCGCCCATTGTATACTCTTTTTTGATCTTTCTGATCGAAAACGGCAATGTAAGGCGAAGAAGGATTTTCCAAACCAGAAACAACGCCTTCTATTTTCACAGTTGCTTTTGGCTTAAGTTCTGGCGGAAAGAGCATCTCCACAATCTCACTTGTTCTGGGGCCAGGTTGATCTTTTAGAAGATATCTGCCCAGAGATGAGGCGCTGACATACTGATCATCCTTTGGTGTATTAGCGAAAGAAAGCGGCATTGGTTGAGACCAAACGTCTCCTTCAAGTTTTGTTAGATAAAGGTCCATTCCCCCTTTATTTTGAGGCAGCTGATCAGAAGAAAAGATGAGTGTCTCCCCGTCACCGAGAATCCTTGGTGATTGTGAGTTACCGGTATTGATGTAGTCAGGGAGTTCTACAGGGGCTTCCCATTTTCCCATGCGGGATTTTTTGGATACAAGAATTTTGCAAGACGATGCACTTTTATGATCCATTTTTTCACAGCGCATAAAGTATAAGGCCGATTCGTCCGGAGCGATGGATGGGCAGGCTTCCTGACCGAGGCTGTTAATAGGAAGCCCAAGGTTTATTGGTTCGGCCCAGAATGTCCCACGTTGTTGGCTCACTAAAATATCAAAACCGCCAAGCCCTCCAGACTTTAAACTTGACAGGTACATTGTTTTGCCATCAGCACTTAAGGCGAACCCATGCAAAAAAGTAAGCCGATTGTTGACTGTTTTGGGCATCATGACAGGATCTTTCCAATTCACCGCATCTTTTTTAGTAGTATAAAAAAGGGTAAGTTGGTTTTCGTCTGAATTATCAGAAACGAATAGAAGAGAATTGCCATCCAGACTTATGTAAGGCGCACTAACATTAATGGCAGGATGATTTATAGTTGCTGGAAGTTTTCTCAATTTTGCCTGGCCAAAACAAGGGGAGAAAGCGAGTAATAGCAACAGGGGGTAGAGTAACTTATTCATACTCGTGAGTTTGATCATTTAAAGTTAAAAGCAAATTCGTTGCCATCTGGTCAAAATCTCCAAACTTTTAATGAAACTTTGAATTCGAGGTTGTATCTTAGTTTCTTGCATTAAAAATTTTAAAACCAATATAAAGAATGATTCAAGTAATACCTTCTATAGCCATAAGAAAGGGTAAGGTGGTGAAAATGAGGAAAGGTGACCCAGCTAGCGAGAAGGCATATGATGAAAATCCCCTTGATCTCGCCAAGCGATTTGAGGATAGTGGTATAGAAATGCTACATCTTGTGGATTTGGACGGAGCGGAAAAAGGGTCCCCAAAGAATTATCACGTACTTGAGGCGATGTGTGCGTATACTGATTTGAAAATTGACTTTACCGGAGGTGTATCAACGGACGGAGATATTGGGAAGGCATTTGAATATGGAGCACATCAGATAACTGTTGCGAGTATTGCTGTCACTAACCCGCAGTTGTTTACATCATGGTTGGTTTCTTATGGTAGGGAAAAAGTGGCATTAGGCGCGGATGTTACAGACATCAATTCCAAACGTATTGCTTTTCGGGGTTGGTTGAAAAAATCGGAGATCACTTTGTACGATCATATCCAGCAGTTTTATGATGATGGTCTTAAGTATGTAAAGTCAACAGACGTATCTAGGGATGGGGTGTTAGAAGGCCCGGCATTTTCTTACTATGAAGAGATTATTTCAAAATTTCCTGACCTTAAAATTCTCGCCAGCGGTGGCGTAAGAGGAATTGATGACATTAAACGGTTGAACGACATGGGTCTTTACGCAGTTATTTTTGGTAAGGCTTTTTACGAAGGCATTTTGAGTCTAAAAGACCTAGAGCATTTTGTGGTAAAAAATGAAGGATAAATACGATCCTCAAAACTCTAAACCTGCCGCAGGCCTAGCATCTTGATAAATTTGGGGAGTAGCATCTAGTCAGGTATTGTACAATACCTGTAAACACTAATTGAAGCCTGGAGATTAGGCCAACACTTTTACACTTCTGTCCTCATCAAGTGCTTTACGGATTTCATCCATGGCCTCTTGTTTCAGCTCATAGTAGTCTCGGTTTTTGCGTGGCTTATTTAGAAGCCCTTTGATGTAAAGCAAAACCTGCTCTGCCTGAAGTCCGTTAAGCTCATCCAAGGACGCCTGGATGGCGATTTTGGGTAAACTTTTCATTTTACGTAGTGGTTATTTCTTCTGCTAATAACGTAAAATAATGCGGTGTGGTTCAAGCTGTTAC